>NZ_BAAGPR010000059.1:0-49434 GCF_054783955.1 Streptomyces mayteni
AGGGGGGGGGGGGGGGGGGGGAAACCCCCGGCCCCCGACGCCGTCACCCCGGCGGCAGGCCCAACACCCCCCGCGCCAGCCCGACCAGCCGGTGCGAGCCGAGCACGACGACCAGCCCACCCGGGCCGGCAAGGCCCGCCCCGTGCCGCAGCGCCGCCGCCACGCCCGGCACGACGGCGGCCGTCGGCCGCCGCTCCGGGCCCAGCGCCGCCCGCAGCGCGGCCGGTTCGGCCGCGTCGTGCGCGTCCGTCCTGGTGAGGACCAGCGGCCAGTCGTCCGGCAGCGGCGCCAGCATCCCCGCCACGTCCTTGCCCCGCACCGCCGCGAAGACCACCGCGGGCCGCGCCGCGCCGGCCAGCCGGCGGAGTTCGGGGGCGACGGTCGCGACGCCCTGCGGGTTGGTCGCGCCGTCGAGCAGCACCCGGCCGGTCCAACCAGCAAGGGTGGCAGGGGCGACCAGTTCGAGCCGTCCGGGCCACCGCGTGGCCGCGATCCGCTCGCGCAACAGCGCCTCGTCCGGCCGCCCGACGTCGCCCCGCTCGGCCAACGCGTCGAGCACGGCCACCCCGAGCGTCAGATTGTGGTGCTGGTGCGCGCCGGGCAACGGGCACACCAGCCCCCCACGCCCGCCGCCCGGCGTGACGACATCGACCACCGACCCCGTACCCACCGACGGCCGGTGGTCGAGCTCGGCGCCCATCCGCCACACCGTCAGCCCGGACCGCTCGGCCAGCGCCGCGTCCGCGGCCTCGGCCGCCTCGGCCGGCAGCCGGCCGAGCAGCACGTGGTCGCCGTCCGCCACCGCGCCGACCTTGGCGCGGGCGATCAGCGCGAGCGAACCGCCAAGGCGGTCGGTGTGGTCGAGCGCGACGCCCGTGACGGCCGTGACGCCGAGCCCCAGGTACCGCACCACCGCGTGACGTCCGCCGATGCCGGCCTCGGCGACGACCAACTCGACGCCGGCGCGCCGGAAGTACGCGGCGGCCGTGGTCACGTAGATCCCGGAGGAGCTGAGCACCACGCCGGCCCGGTCGGCCGCCGCCAACACCTCGTCGAACGCCGCCGCGTACCCGGCCCGCGACACCGGCACCCCGTCCACCCTGATCCGCTCCCGCGGCTCCTGGAGGTGCGGGCTCGGCATGCTGCCCACCCGCACGCCGGCGGCCGTCAGCGCCGAGACGGCGAACGCGGCGGTCGAGCCCTTGCCGTTGGTGCCGACGACCATGGCGCCGCGCAGCGCCAACTGCGGCCGGCCGAGGGCCGCCAGCACCTCCGGCACGTTCCCGCCCGGCCGTTTCGAACCCGCCGGCTTGTGGGCCTGCAACCGGGCGATCAGGTCGACGCAGTCCTGGTATTCCACGGTCGACGATGATGACAACCCGGCATGCGGTCGCGGGCGGTTGAGATCAATCCGTCATATAGGCGCGCAGATGCCGCCCGGTCAACGTGCTGCCGTCCGCGACGAGTTGGGCCGGGGTGCCGGTGAAGACGACCTGCCCGCCGTCGTGGCCGCCGCCCGGGCCGAGGTCGATGATCCAGTCGGCGTGCGCCATCACGGCCTGGTGGTGCTCGATGACGACGACCGTGTCGCCGGCGTCCACCAGCCGGTCGAGGAGCGCGAGCAGCTTGTCGACGTCGGCCATGTGGAGGCCGGTGGTCGGCTCGTCGAGCACGTAGACGGAGGACCGCTCGGCCATCTGGATGGCCAGCTTGAGGCGTTGCCGCTCACCGCCCGAGAGGGTGTTGAGCGGCTGGCCGAGCCGCAGGTAGCCGAGGCCGACGTCGGCCATCCGGGTCAGGACGGCGCGCGGCTGCGCCTCGGTGAAGAAGGCGTGCGCCTCGGTGACCGACATCGCGAGCACCTCGCTGATGTTCCGGCCGCGCAGCGTGTACGCCAGGACCTCGGGCGTGAACCGCTTCCCCTCGCACCGCTCGCAGACGGACGCCACCCCGGCCATCATCGCCAGGTCGGTGTAGACGAGCCCGATGCCTGCGCAGTTGGGGCAGGCGCCCTCGGAGTTGGCGCTGAACAGCGCGGGCTTGACGCCGTTGGCCTTGGCGAACGCCTTGCGGATCGGGTCGAGGACCCCGGTGTAGGTGGCCGGGTTGCTGCGCCGCGAGCCGCGGATCGGCGACTGGTCGGCGACGGCCACCCCGTCCCTGGTGGCCAGGTAGCCGTGGATCAGCGAGCTCTTGCCCGATCCCGCGACCCCGGTGACGGCGGTGAGCACGCCCAGCGGCACCTCCACGTCGACGCCCTTGAGGTTGTGCAGGTCGGCGCCCTTGATGGCGAGGTGCCCGACCGAGGTGCGGACCTTCTCGCGCAGCGGCGCCCGGTGCCCCAGGTGGCGGCCGGTGAGGGTGTCGCCGGCGGCGAGCCCGGCGACGTCGCCGGTGTAGCAGATCCGACCGCCGTCCTCGCCGGCGCCGGGGCCGAGGTCGACGACGTGGTCGGCGATGGCGACGACCTCCGGCTTGTGCTCCACGACGAGTACGGTGTTGCCCTTGTCGCGCAGCCGCAGCAGCAGCCCGTTCATCCGCTGGATGTCGTGCGGGTGCAGCCCGGTCGTCGGCTCGTCGAAGACGTACGTGACGTCGGTGAGCGAGGAGCCGAGATGGCGGACCATCTTGACGCGCTGCGCCTCGCCGCCGGAGAGCGTGGCGGACGACCGGTCGAGGCTGAGGTAGCCGAGGCCGATCTCGACCAGCGAGTCGAGGAGTTGACGGAGGTTGGCCAGCAGCGGGGCGACCGCGGGGTCGGTGATGCCGCGGACGAACTCGGCGAGGTCGCTGATCTGCATGGCCGAACACTCGGCGATGTTCCGCCCGTTGATCCGTGAGGCGAGCGCGGCCTGGGCGAGCCGGCTGCCGCCGCAGGCGGGGCAGTCGGTGAAGACCACGGCCCGGTCGACGAAGGCGCGGATGTGCGCCTGCATGGACTCGCGCTCCTTGCCGAGCCAGAGCCGCTTGATCTTGCCGACCAGTCCCTCGTAGCTGACGTTGGTGGTACCGATCTTGAGCTTGGTGGGCTCCTTGTGGAGGAAGTCCTGCCACTCGCGCTCGGTGAAGTCGCGCAGCGGGGTGTCCGGGTCGTAGAGCCCCGAGTTGGCCATCACCTGCCAGTACCAGGAGTCGACGGTGAAGTTGGGCACGGTGATCGCGCCCTCGTTGAGCGACCGTTCCCGGTCGACGAGTTGGTCGACGTCGACGTCGGTGACCTGGCCGAGCCCCTCGCACTTCTGGCACATGCCCTCGGGGCTGTTGAAGCTGAAGTGCGTGGCGGTGCCGACGTACGGGGCGCCGAGCCGGGAGAAGACGATCCGCAGCATGGTGTAGGCGTCGGTCGCGGTGCCCACGGTGGAACGCGAGTTGGCCCCCATCCGCTCCTGGTCGACGACGATGGCGGCGCTGAGGTTGTAAAGACCGTCCACGTCGGGCCGGGACTGGCTCGGCATGAACGACTGGATGAACGCCGTGTACGTCTCGTTGATCAACCGCTGCGACTCGGCGGCTATCGTCCCGAAGACCAGCGAGGACTTCCCGGAGCCGGAGACCCCGGTGAACACGGTGAGCCGCCGCTTCGGTATGTCGAGCGAGACGTCCCGCAGATTGTTCTCCCGGGCACCGCGGACCTGGATCACGGTGTGACCGTCGGCCTCGGTGGGGTGTTGCTGCTTCGCTGCGGACACGCGGGTATCCCTCTCGGACGCGGGGTAACTTCGTACACTGTACCCAATAGCCTGCGGCGCCGACCGGCACTGGACGACGGCCGGAGTCCCCCACCCACCCGCGCTTCGTCCGCGCTCCGCGCGGGAGGGGCCTCACGGCCCCCGACCTGCGGCGGCTCCACCGCCGGCAGGGCCGGCAGGGCCGGCGGTGGAGCCGCCGCGTTGGGCCCGTGCCGAGCCGCCGGCTCACCCGCGCGAAGCGCGCATGAAGGGCTGGCAGGCCCTCGGCCGGCCCCGCGCGGAGCGCGAGGAAAGGGACGGGCCGGTGGCCGTCAGGCCCACGGCGGCCATACCCGCCAGGCAAGCCAGCCCGCAGGCCCACCCCGCGCGAAGCGCGGAAGGAAAGGGCGGGCGGGCGGGGAAACACCCCGGCCGCCCGGCCCACGGCGGCTACGCCGCCGGGCCGCCAGCCCGCGGGCCCGGGGCCGCGAGGCCCCCCGCGCGAAGCGCGAACAAAGGGCGGGCGGGTGGGGGAAAACCCCGCGCGAGCCAGGGGCCCACGGCGGCTTCGCCGCCGGGCCACCGGCGCGCCGGCCGCGCCCTCCCGCGCGCAGCGCGGAACAAAGGGCGGGTGGGTGGGGGGAAACCCCCTCACCCCTCCGCCGCGCGAATCCGCTCGTCCGTCACCACCCGCATCCCCACCAACGTCCCCAACACCACCACCGTCGCCGCCACAAAAACCACCCGCACGCCGGCGAACTGCGCCAACGCCCCACCGGCCGCCGCGCCCAGCGGCATCGTGCCCCAGGCAATCAGCCGGTAGCCGCTGTTGAGCCGGCCGAGCAGTTCGTTGGGGACGATCCGCTGCCGCAGCGAGACCGTGATCACGTTCCAGACCACGATGCCGGCGCCCGTGACCGCGAAGCCCGCGCCGACCAGGTACGGGTTGGCCGTCAGCGACGGGATCCCGAAGGAGAGCGTGCTGGTGAGAATCGTCAACGTCAGCGTCCTGGCCCGGCCGAGGCGTCGTTCCATCCACTCGGCGGCGAAGGAGCCGAGCAGGCTGCCGATCGCCATCGTCGTCATCAGCAGGCCGAACGCGCCCTCCGAGAGCCCCATCGCCGAGGAGGGCCCGACCGCGTACAGCACCAGAACCGCGAACGCCGCGTTGAAGGCGAAGTTGCTGACGCCGACCATGGCGGCGAGCGTCCGCAGCAGTCGGTGGTTCCACAGGTAGCGCAGGCCCTCGGCTATGTCGGCCCGCATCGTGGTGGCGGGGGTCTTCCGTTCGGTCCTGAAGGTCCCGGGGACCAGCACCAGGGCGGCCACCGCCAGCGCCCACAGCGCGGTCGGCACGGCGAAGGCGGCGATCGCGCCGGCGGCGACCAACAGCCCGGCCAGCGCCGGGCCGACGAACTGGTTGGCGGTCAACTCGGTGCCGTACAGCCGGCCGTTGGCCCGCGCCAGCTGGTCGCGGTGGACGAGCTGCGGCACGATCGACTGGGCCGAGGTGTCGTAGACCGTCTCGGCCACGCCAACGCAGAACGCGACCGCGTACAGCAGCCAGATGGAGCCGACGTCCAGGGCCGCGGTCAGCGTCAGCGTCGCCATCAGCAGCGTGCGCAGGCAGTTGGCGAACAGCATGGCGCGGCGGCGGTCGACGCGGTCGGCGAGCGCGCCGGCCTGGAGGGCGAACAGCAGCCAGGGCAGGCTGAGCGCCAGCGCGAGGCCGGCGATCAGCGTCGGGGACCTGGTGTGCTGGATGGCCACCAGCGGCAGCACGATCTTCAGCACGCCGTCGGCGAGGTTGGAGAACGCCGAGGAGGTCAACAGCCGCCAGTAGGCGGCGCCTAGTGGGGGCCGCGCGGCGACGGGGGCCACGGGAGCGACGGGGGCGGTGCCCGCGTCCGGAGTGATTTCGTTCACCACCGATGGAGAATCCCACATCGATGGGGAATTCTCAATCAGCCCCCTCGTTGAGCTACCCTTCCGACATGGGCGAAGAGGCGGCGACCGGCCCGCGGTTGCGACAGGACGCGACCGTGCGCGAGGCCAAGGCGCTCGCGCATCCGCTGCGGGCCCGCATCCTCCGGCTGTGCGGGCAGCGCGAGATGACCAACAAGCAGTTGGCCGACCGGCTGCAGCGTGATCCGGGCACCGTGCTGTACCACGTGCGGCAGTTGACCGAGGCGGGCTTCCTCGAGCCGGCCCCCGTCCGCACCGGCGGCAGCGGCGCGTTGGAGAAGCCCTACCGCTCGACCGGCCGGTCCTGGTGGCTCAACTACCCGCTCGCCAAGGCGGACGCGGAGGACGCGCGGCTCGTGCCGCTCCTCGCGTTCCAGGAGGAGCTGCGCGAGTCGGGTCCCGAGTCCATCGCCGAGATGGCCAGGTTCATGCTCCATCTCTCCCCCGAGGAGCTGGCGGAGTTCAACACCCGCCTGGTGGCCCTCCTCGACGAGTACATTGTCAGCGACGACACCCGCCGCGAAGGCCGCCCGGCCTACGGCGGGTTCTTCCTCCTCCACCGCCTCGTGGACTGACCCTGAGCGCGACCGCGGGCGCGTTCGACGGCCGGCGCCGCTTCGGCGCCGACCTGCGGCCGCTCCGCGACCCGGCGTTCCGCAGGCTCTGGATCTCCGGCGCGGTGACCGCGACCGGCGCCGGCATCACCGCGATGGCGGTGCCGTTGCAGATCTACCAGACCACCGGCTCCTCGGCCTGGATCGGGCTCTCCGCCGTGGCCGGGCTCGGCCCGCTGGTGCTGGCGGCGCTGTGGGGCGGGGTGTTGGCCGACACGCTCGACCTGCGGCGGCTGCTGCTCGCCACCAACGGCGGCCTGGCGCTGGCGGGGCTGTTGCTGTGGGCGCAGGCGGCCGCGGGGCTCGACTCCGTCGCGGTGCTCTTCGTCCTGCTCGCGCTGCTCCAGGGCTGCCTCGGCGCCAACACCGTGGCGCGCCGCACCGTGGTGCCCCGCCTGGTGGAGCCCGAACTACGGGCGGCGGCCAACTCGTTGGACGCCACCGTCCGGTGGTTCGGCCCGGTGGCCGGGCCGTTGCTCGCCGGCGCGCTGCTGCCCGTCACGGGCGTGGCGCCGCTCTACCTGCTGGACGCGTTCGCGCTGCTCGCCATGGTGCACGCGGTCTGGCGGCTGCCGCCGCTCCCGCCGGCGGACCGGCGGCCGGGCCCCCGCCTCGCCGCCGGCGTCCGTTACCTGTCGGGCCACCGGGTGCTGATCGCCCTCTACCTCGCCGACCTGGTCGCGATGGTCTTCGGCAACCCGGCGGCGCTCTTCGCCGAGGTGTCGCAGCAGACGTTCGGCGACCCCGAGGGCGGCGGCCTCGCGCTCGGCGTGCTCAGCGCCTCCCTCTCGGCCGGCGCGGTGCTGGCCGGCCTCTGCTCGGGCACGTTCACCCGGCTGACCAGGCACGGCCTGGTCTATGTGGCCGCCGTCTGCGTCTGGGGTCTTGCCGTCGCCGCGTTCGGCCTGACCGGCCGGCTCTGGGCGGCGACCTGCTGCCTGCTCGCGGCCGGCGGGGCGCTGATGCTGTTGAGCGTGTTCCGCGCCACCATGCTCCAGGCGTGCGTGCCGGACGAGTTGCGCGGCCGGTTGCAGGGCCTGGACACGGTGGTCTCGGCCGGTGGGCCGTGGCTGGCCGTCCTCGCGCACGGCCTGGTGGGGGCGACGGCCGGCACCACCTGGGCGATCACCGGCGGAGGTCTGCTGGCGGCCGGCGCGGTGCTCGGCGTCGCGCTGGCCTTCCCCGAGCTGGTCCGGTACCGGTCCGCGTGACGGCGAAGGCGAAGGCGAAGGCGAAGGCGAAGGCGACACCGACACCGACATGACGCGCGTCATATCGGCCGAAAGTGTTCCCTCCCGCTACGAGACGGGCCGCGAGTCCTCCCACGACCACTCGAACTCCTCGCGGTAGGTCTCGAACAGGCTCAGCTCGCCGTCCGCCAGGGGATCGTCCCGCTGCACTATGTCCCGCCCGGCCCGGCGCAGCACCATCACCGGGGTCTCCATGCCCCGGCTGCGCCGCAGGTACGACTGGACCACGGCCACCCCGTCGGGGCCGTCCGCGTCCACGAAGTAGGCGCTGAACCGCGGCGTGTCGTCGAAGACCCGGATCTCGAACGCCTCGGGGTCGCGCACCTTGCTGCGCACCCGCCGCACATGCAGGATGTTGGTCTCCACCGTGCGGCCCAGCTCGCCGCGCTTGAGGCCGAGCTCCCGCTCCCGCCGCCGCATGGCGCCGCTGGCCGGGTTGAGGAACAGCAGCCGCACCCGGCAGCCTGACTCGGCGAGCCGGAAGAGCCGCCGCCCCGGGAAGTTCTGCACCAGCAGCCCGAGCCCTATGCCCAGCGCGTCGAGCCGGCGGGCCCCGGAGAACAGGTCCTCGGCCGGCAGCTGCCGCTGGAGCCGCACCCGGTCGGGGTGCACCCCGGCCACGTCCGTGAACCGCTCCCCCACCAGGCGCTCCACCGCGTCGGCCGGCAGCCGCCCGTCCGACGGCGGCCCGCCGGAGTCCAGCAGCCGCAGCAGCCTGGCGCAGGCCCGCTCGGCCTGCTCCAGCACGGCCCGGCTCATCCCCCGGTTGCGGCTGACGGCGCTGCGCGCCACCTCCAGCTCGTCGAGGGTGAGCTCCACCTCGCGCCGGTTGTCCAAATACGGCGCGAAGCAGGGCCAGTGCTGCACCATGAGTTCACGCAGCTGAGGCAGGGTCAGGAAGGCGAGTACGGTGTCATCGGCGGGATCGAGCAGGTGCCCCTTGCGGCGGCTCACCTCACGCAGGGCGGCCGCCCGCTGCACCCACTCCTGCCCGGTGGGCCCGGCAGCGGCCACCTCCCACTCCTCGCCGTGCACCGGCTCGTACACCGGGCGGAGCACCGCGGCCACCACGGAGCGCAGCCGCTGCTCCACCAGGTTCAGCCAGACGTACGCGCGGCCGGCGCGCTCGACCCGGGTGCGCACCTCCGACCAGTCCTCGGCGCTCCAGTCCAGATCGGCACCGATCTCCACCGGACGCGGCACCGGCACCGCCCCGGTCGGCGCCTCGGCGGTCTCGCCTCCGTTTCCCGGAGGCAATTCCAGCCCCGAAGAGCTCACCTGTCCCGCCTTCCGCCCCTGCCTTGGATCAAGGAAGCCTACTGCGGCGCCCACCGCGCGCGCAGCCCGCGCCGGGATCAGGCGGGCGTGCGCGTCCGGCCGTCGGGGCAGGGGGAGGCCATGACGCTCCCCGCGCGCCGGGCGCCCACGTCAACCTACCGGCTCCAGCTGTCCCCCGATTTCACGTTCGCGGCGGCCACCGAGCTCGTTCCGCACGTCGCCTCGCTCGGCGTCTCGCACCTCCATCTCTCCCCGGTGCTCGACGCGGTGCCCGGGTCCCCGCACGGCTACGACGTCACGGACCACGACACCGTCCGCTCCGAGCTGGGCGGGGAGGCGGGACTGCGTCGGCTGGCGGCGGCCGCCCGCGCCGCCGGCCTCGGCCTGGTGCTGGACATCGTGCCCAACCACATGGCGGTGCCGGCCGACACCCTGCTCAACCGGCCGCTGTGGGAGGTGCTGCGGGACGGCCCCGGCTCCCGGTTCGCGCGCTGGTTCGACATCGACTGGCCAGCGGGGCACGGCAGGGTGCTGCTCCCGGTGCTCGGCGGCCCGCTGGAGACCGAGCTCGACCGGCTGAAGGTGACGGACGGCGCGCTGCGCTACTGGGACCACCGCTTCCCGCTCCGCACCGGCACCGAGCGACTGCCGCTGCCCGAGCTGCTGGCCGCCCAGCACTACCGGCTCGGCTGGTGGCGGCTGGCCCGCACCGAGCTCAACTACCGCCGGTTCTTCGCCGTCTCGGAGCTGATCGGGGTGCGCGTCGAGGACCCCGAGGTCTTCGCGGCCACCCACGGCACGGTGTTGCGGCTGCTGGCCGAAGGGGTGGTGGAAGGACTCCGCGTCGACCACCCGGACGGGCTCGCCGATCCCGGCGGCTACCTGGCGCGGCTGCGGGAGGCGAGCGGCGACGCCTGGATCGTCGCCGAGAAGATCCTCGGCGCCGACGAGCGGCTGCCGGCCACCTGGCCCGTCGCCGGCACCACCGGCTACGACGCGCTGCGGCACGTCGACGCGGTGTTCGTCGACCCCGAGGGCCACGCCCGACTACTCGACCGCTACCGGAAGTTCACCGGCGTGCCGGCTGACGAGGGCGGCGAGTGGGCGCCGACCGTGCGGCGGGCCGGGTACCGGATGATCGGCCACGAGCTGGCCGCCGAGACGGCGCGCCTCGCGCGGGCCGCCGAGACCGCCTGCCTCGCCGACCCCCGGCTGCGGCTGCGCGACCACGCGCCCTGGGCGCTGCGCGCCGCGCTGGTCGAGACGCTGGTGCGACTGCCGGTGTACCGACCCTATGTGCCGGGCGAGGGGCCGGCGCGCCCCGAGGACGAGGCGATGCTGACCGCGGCGGCCGAGGAGGCGTCCCTGGCGTTCACCGTGCCCGAGGAGTCGGCGGCGGTGACGACCGTCCGCGACCTGGCGCTCGGCCGGCTCGGCGCGGACGCGGCGGCGGCCGACTTCCGGGTCAGGTTCGCCCAGGTCTCCTCCGCGCTGCGCGCCAAGGCCGTGGAGGACACGGCCGGTTACCGCTTCGCCCCGCTGCTCTCGGCCGCCGAGGTGGGCGGCGTCCCCGACGCGCCGGCGCTGCCGCCGGCCGCCTTCCACGCCCACTGCGAGCGCGTCCAGCGGGACTGGCCGCTGACCGGCACGGTGCTCTCCACCCACGACACGAAGCGCAGCGGCGACGCCCGGGCCGCGCTCGCCACCCTGGCGGAACATCCGTCCGACTGGGCCGAGTTGGTCGCACGATTGACGGACGAGACGGCACGCGCCGGCGCCCCGGCCCCCGACCGCCACCTCGCCTGGACGGCCTGGCAGACGGCGTTCGCCCTCGGCGTCCCCGACCCGGAACGGCTGCTGCCCGCCGTGCTCAAGGCGGCCCGCGAGGCCGCCCTCGCCACCACCTGGACCGAGCCGGACGCCGACTGCGAACGGGCCCTGGAACGCTTCGTGCTCGCCGGCCCCTGCGGCGAACCCGCCACCGCCCTGGCCGAGTTCGCCCGCCGGCTGGCCCAGGAGATCCGCGCCGACGTGCTCGGCGCCACGCTGCTGCACCTCACCATGCCGGGCGTGCCGGACGTCTACCGCGGCACCGAGGGCCACTACCGCGCCCTCGTCGACCCCGACAACCGCCGCCCCCCCGAGGCCGCAGACGGCGAACCGCACACCGAGAAGCTGCGCCTCACCACCGCCGCGCTCCGGTTGCGCCGCGACCACCCCGAGTGGTTCGGGCCAGCGGGCCACTACCGGCCGCTGGCCGCCGAGGGCCGGGCGGCCGACCACTGCCTGGCCTTCGCCCGCGCCGACCGCGCCGTCACGGTCGTCACCCGGCTCCCGCACCGCCTCGCCACGGCCGGCGGCTGGCACGACACCCGGCTCCCGCTGCCGCCCGGCACCTGGCGCAACGCGGACACCGGCCGCCGGGCCGAGGGCGCGATCCCGCTGACCGACCTCCTCGGCACGTCCCCCGTCGCCCTGCTGGTGCGCGCCGAGGGGCGGGTGTGACGGGCGTGCGCCCAGGGGAGAACGGGGCGAGAGCGTAGTATCCGGCACTCAGCCCCGGAGCGCCTCAACGTCTCCCCGCGGACCGAGGGCCGGTTGGACGTCGCGCGCGATCGCGGCGCGTCCCGTCACGAGCCGGGCAGCCTCAGCGTCATCGACCTGTCCCGTCCGGTCGACGTCCGGGCCGGGGGCGACTCCGACCACCAGCGCGGCATCGGGCTCGAGATGCCGAAGCGGACGCTGCCCCTCGGGCAGGACGCCATCGACCGGGCAGTCGAACTCCCCCACTCCAGCCGTGCCGGGTACGGCGGCCTGCTCGCCGCCGACCTGCTCGCCCGCGCTGCTGGCCAACGCCCTGGAGGCCGAGCGGCGCTTGCCCCCCGACACCCGGCAACGCGCCCTGCGACTGCGGGTGCGGGCCTTCATCGAGCGGAACGCCCACCAACCCGGGCTGTCCCCCGGGACATCGCGGCGGCGCACCACCTCTCAGCCGGCTACCTCCACCACCTCGTCCAGGCGGACGGCACCACGATCGCGGCCGAGATCCGTCGCCGCCGCCCGGCCGGCGCGCACCGGGATCCCGCCGACCCCGAGCCGCGCGCCCTGACCATCCACCACCTCGCCCTGCGCCGGGGCTTCTCCAGCCACCCCGACGCCGCGTACGGCACGACGCCCGGAAACCACCGGCGGCGGGCCGCCGTGGAAGCCGAATCGAGCCCGGGTAGACGGACGGTCAAGGAAACGTGCACCGACGGTCAACGACACCACACCGCCCCCCTGGCACAGTGGGACGCGTCGGTCCTCAGGGGGAAACCGACGACCCGGGGTGGGGATGGCCGGGGCACGGTGCGCACCGTGCCCCGGCCAGGCGGTCCGCCTCCGCGGGCCGGGTTCCCAGGCGTAGCGGCCGACGTACCCGCAGGCCATCCACGGTCGGCGAAGAACCCGCGAACGTCCGCCCCGGCGGCGCAGACCTCCTGCGGCACGGCCTCACCGGCCACCGCCGGCGCGGCGGTCCTCGCCGCTCAGGAACCGGGCGCGTAGTCCCTGACGGCGTAGCACAACTCGTCGTCCAGGGCCACCTCGTCGTAGTCGACGGCGATCCGCGTCGGCCGCCCCTCGTCGTCCGCCGCGTACTCGACGTCCAGTCGATCCGCCCCCTCGTCCTCGGCCTCCGCCACCAACTCCCGCAGCTGGCCGATGGTCATCCCCATCTCCGGCGACAGGTCGCCCGGATCGTAGAAGCCGCCGGGATCGGTCACCTCGGCCACCTCCCCCTCCGCCACGGCGATCTCGAACGTGCCGGTCAGCGTCTCCCCGCAGGTCGACTCCAGCACGTACCGGTACGCCGCCGGCTCCTCCCACTCGGGAACCGCCGCACCCCCGCCCCCGCCCCCACCACAGCCCGTCACCAGGACCGCCAACACCCCGGCCCACCCCGCACGTCTCTTCCCCACGCTGTCGGTCATGCCGCTGAGACGGCCCGCCCCATCCGCCGGTTCCGGCCCGCTGGGCGCGGTCGTGACAACTCCCGCGCCATGAGCGAGGCTCGACGCCATGCGCATACGCCCAGGCACCCGGCATGACGCCGACCGGATCGCGGTGCTCCACGCCGACAGTTGGCGCGCCGCCTACGCCGGCATCCTGCCCGACGACTACCTGAACGGTCCGCTGCTCGACGACCGACTCGCCGTGTGGCGGAAACGACTCACCGACGACCCGTCGGCCGCGGGTCTCCTCGTCGCCGAGGACGAGAACGCGGGCGAGCTGACCGGCTTCGCCTACCTCGTCCCCAGCACGGACGGTCGCGTCCTCCTCGACAACCTGCACGCCCACCCGGGCCACGTCCGCACCGGCATCGGCCGGCGCCTGCTGCGCCGCGCCCTCGACTGGGCGGCCGCCGAACACCCGGGCCGGCCCCTCTACCTGGAGGTGCTGCGCGCCAACGCCCCGGCCATCGCCTTCTACGAACGCCAGGGCGGCCGCCGCACGGACGCCCGCACCGCCCGCTTCGACCAGGGCTTCGAGCTGCCGGTCTTCGAGTACACCTGGACCGAGACGTGATGTCCGACGAGGCCGACTCCGCCAAGTGCCACCCGCACTGTCGCGCATGCCCGGCGACGTCCGCGGCCGCCGGATCCCGGACGCCGACCGGGGTCGCCGAGCTCGCGCCCGATGCCAAGCAACCCCGCACGCCACGCTGAGGCGCGCGGGGTCGTGGCCCGGGACACTCGGAGGCGCTCCTCGCGAACAACGCGCCGGACGTCAGGTCGGTGACAGCGATACCCGCGTCAAGGGGCCACTCGGCAGGTTCTCCCGCTCCCACCAGGAGGCGCAATGATTCGCAGGGTCTTGGCAAGGCCCCTGTACGGCATGCTCGCCGCGGCCACCGCACTGCTGTGCGTTCTCGCCGGCACCGCGACCGCTGCCGCGGCCGCTCCGCCCTCGCCCCGCCCCCCGGCGCCCGGCGCCGTCCTGGTCGAGGCCGGCGACCTGACGGCCGCCGCCGGCACCACCCTGAGGAACTCGGAGACCGGTGCCTGCCTGGACGACAGCAACCTCGGGCTGCGCGCCTTCCCCTGCAACGGCCTCACCTTCCAGGACTTCTGGATCAGTGGCGCCTCGAGCACGACCTGGGAACTGCGCAACGACAACACGGGTCTGTGCGTCGACGACAGCATCGCCGGCCTGCGGCACTTCGGGTGCAACGGGCTGAGCTTCCAGCAGTGGTACCTGTGGGACTACGGCGACGGCACCTACGCCTTCCAGAACCGCGAGACCGGCGCCTGCGTCGACGACAGCAACCTCGGGCTGCGCGCCTTCCCCTGTAACAACCTCAGCTTCCAGCGCTGGCGGATGGAATAGTCGTCGGCCGGACGCCCGCCGACGCCCGCACCCGAGCAGTCCTTCGGCCCCGGCCCCGGTTTCCCCCGCGGAGCCGGGGCCGCCTCACGTGCCGCGTCAGGAGAGTCCCCGCTCGCCACCGCGGTCGCGCCGCCCACCGGTGTTTCGGACCGGGCTCCGCCCGCCAGGGCGCCCCGTGGCCGGCGGGACACGAGTGTCCCCCCACTCCCCCGCCGGCCACGTTTCCCCCACCCCCTTTTCCGCTCAGCGGTCGACGAGCCGAGCGGCGGGCGCCTGGTGCCGCCCCGGCCGCGGGGATGAAGGGAGAGACCACGGCCAGCATGCCACTGACAGCCATGTCCTCCTCGGATCCACCCTCACCCTCAACCTCACCCCCTCCCCCTCGATCTCGCCACCGGCTGAACCGGCTGTTCCAGGATGCGACGCGGGACTTGGACGAACCTTGAACGTTTCTTGAACGGCGGAGACGGGGGACGGCGCGGGCGCCGGAGGGGCCTCGGATCAGCAGGTCAGCCGCTTGGCCAGCGCCACCTCGCGACGGCCGTCCGGCAGTGGATCGCCCATCTCGCCGGCGTCCAGGAAGCCGCGCCGCCGGTAGAGCGCGAGCGCGTGCTCGCTGCCCGAGAAGACGCCGAGGCGCAACTCCTCGACGCCGCCGAGTACCGCCCACCGCTCGACCGCGTCGAGCAGCAGGTCCCCGACGCCACGGCCCCGCGCCGCCGTGGCGACCCAGACCGAGATGACCCGCGCGCCCGTGCCCTCCGGCACGCCGCTCGCCATCCCGGCCGGCCTCCCGTCCACCACGGCCACGAAGTCGACGGCTCCCGGGATCGCGAGCCGCGCCCGCCAGCGCTCCTCCCGGTCGCCGTCCCCCTGCCACTCCGCCAGCCGCGTGCGGAACGCGTGCGGCGCCTCCGCCAGCGCCGCCAGCCGCACCTCGCGCCAGATCCGCCAGTCGTTCTCGCCCAACTCCCGCAACTCGATCATTCCCGCAGGCTGTACCGGGCCCCGGGCCGCCGCAATCGATTTCTCTTCACCTCGTCACGGCCCTTTACAGACGAACGACCACGGCGCTACGGTCCGTTTTGGGAGCGCTCCCACAGCGCGGCCCACGGCACACCCCCTGATACTCCGGCCTGCCGTCCCACCTCCCAGCCCCCGCTCGGGCGGCAGGCCGGCTCGGGAAGAGGGGGGAAGATGAGCAAGAGGAGCCGTCGACCGCGCCGCGCTCAGCGCGGCTCGCGCGCGACCAGCACGAACGACACGGCCCCGAACCGCACCTGGTCGCCGGGCCGCACCGGGAAGCCGCCGGTGAGCCGGCGGCCGTTGACCCAGGTGCCGTTCACCGAGCCGAGGTCGTGGAGCAGCCAGCCGGTGGGCGAGCTGAACAGCCGCGCGTGGTGGCGCGAGACGCTGAAGTCGCTCAGCCGCAGCCCGGATCCCCGCTCCCGGCCGATGGTCAGCGACCCGGGCCCCGGCGCGGGCAGCAGCAGTTGCGGCAGCCGCTCCGCGTCCCAGGCGAGGCGCAGCCGCTGCCGGAACGCGGCGACCTTGGTGACCTGTGTCAGCAGCCAGCCGTCAGAGCCCATGGCGCGGGCCCGCGGTGGCTGACGGTACGGCAGGTCGCTGAGCGCGGCGTAGAGCTCGTCGAGCCGTCGCGCGGAGAGCACCTGCTCGATCCGTCGTTCGAAGGTGTCCTGGGAGACCCGGCCCTCCACCGCGCTCTCGCGGAGCACATCGAGGGCACGCTCCCGGTCCGCGTCGGATATCCGCGGGGACGGCGCGCCGAACTCGACTGATGACATGGCGAAATTGTCGGCGACCCCGCGTACCCGTGTCCACCCGCCGGCCGCACCCCCGCCGCCGGGAAAAGCGGTGGACACGGTTCGCCCGGCCGGTCTACGGTCCTCTCACGCCCGACCCGTACCGGACAGAGAAGGGAGGCGTCGTCATGTCACTCGTCACGACCCCGCGCCTCCCCAGCCCTCGTCGTCCCGTCGGGCGTTTCCCGGGCTGATCCGAAGGCGCGTTCCAAGCCCTCCGGAAGGACCCGACACCCATGACCGATCTGGTCATCCGCGCGCTCGCCGAAGGCGAGGCGCGCACCGTCTTCCTCTCGCTCGACGACTCCCTCGACGATCGCGGCCTGGTCGGCCGCGTGCTTCTCCCCCCGCCGTCGAACGGCTACGACACGGTCGCCGCCGGCGGCGAGTACCGCCCCGACTGGACCTGGGTTGCCGAGCGCGGCGGAAAGGTCGTCGCCAGGGCCGCGTTCTGGGGCGGCCCCGACGACACGGAGCCGGTCGCCCTCGACTGGTTCGACTTCACCGACCGGGCGGCGGCCGTCCAACTGCTGCGCATGGTCCCGCTCCGCGCCGAGTACGAGCTGATCCTGCCGCCCGGCTGGCGCGAGCACCCGCCGGCCAGGGCGGCCGGCGGGGCGCGGATCGGCGCGGCCACCGATGCCGGCTACCAGCCGCTGGTGGAGCGCTTCCGCTACGTCTGGACGCCGGAGGCGGGGCTGCCCGACGACCCTGGCCGGCTGGTCTTCCGGCCCGAGCCCGACGACGACGTCATCCTCGACGTGCTCCGCCAGGTGCACTCGAAGACCCTCGACGCGCACGCGCGGCGCGCCATCGAGCGCGGCGGCGTGGAGCTGGCCGCCCGCCAGGAGCTGGACTTCTTCCACTGGTGTCCCTCGCCGCGGGACTGGTGGCGCCTCGCGTACACGCCCGCGGGCGATCTGGTCGGCATCCAGGTGCCGGCGCGCAACCCGAACGGGCCCTGCGTGGGCTTCGTCGGGGTGGTGCCCGAACAGCGGGGCCACGGCTACGGCCACGACCTACTGGTGGCGTGCACCCGCCAGTTGGCCGCCGAGGGCGCCCAGCGGATCGCGGCGGCGACCGACGTCGGGAACGCGCCGATGGCGGCGGCCTTCGCCCGGGCGGGCTATCCGGTGACCCAGCACCGGTACTGCCTGTCGGCGCCTGGCGCTGAGCCCGCGTCATGACGTAGTCGGGTCCCCGTCGGCGCGCGGTCTGGTCTTCGCGCCGTCCGGCCCCCGAGCATGGTGCCCATGCTGTTCGAGGTGTGGGCACCACGGGTGCGGGAGGTCACGCTGCGGATGCCGGGCCGGCCACCGGTCGCCCTGCGTGCGGAGGCCGGTGGCTGGTGGCGGGGCGAGGCGCCGGCGGCGCCTGGCGACCGCTACGGCTTCGCGTTGGACGGCGGCGAGCCGCTGCCCGACCCGCGTGGCCGGCGGTTGCCGGACGGGCCCGATGGACTGAGCGCCGTCGTGGACCTGGCCGCGCACCGGTGGCGTCACCGCTGGCCGGGCCGCGGGCTGCCGGGCGCGGTGCTCTACGAGACGCACATTGGCACCTTCACGCCCGAGGGCACGCTCGACGCGGCGATCGGCCGGCTGCCGCGCCTCGCCGATCTCGGCGTCAGCCATGTCGAGCTGATGCCGGTCTGCCCGTTCCCCGGCCGGCACGGCTGGGGCTACGACGGGGTGGCGCCGTGGGCGGTGCACGAGCCGTACGGCGGCCCCGAGGCGCTGCAGCGCTTCGTCGACGCGGCGCACGGCCACGGGCTCGGGGTGGTGCTCGACGTGGTCCACAACCACCTGGGCCCGTCGGGCAACCGGCTGCCGGAGTTCGGCCCGTACTTCACGGAGCGGCACCACACGCCGTGGGGCGCGGCGGTCAACCTGGACGGTCCCGAGGCCGCCGAGGTGCGGGCGTACTTCGTCGGCTCCGCGCTGACGTTCCTGCGCGACTTCCGGCTCGACGGGCTGCGGCTCGACGCGGTGCACGCGCTCGCCGACGACTCGACCCCGCACTTCCTCGCCGAACTCTCGGCCGCGGTCGACGCGTTGGCCGCCGAGACGGGTCGGCCGCTGTTCCTGATCGCCGAGTCGGACCAGAACGACCCGCGCACCACGGCCCCGCGCGAGCGGGGCGGCCACGGGTTGCACGCGCAGTGGAGCGACGACTTCCACCACGCGCTGCACGCCACGCTGACGGGTGAGGCGCAGGGCTACTACGCCGACTTCGGCAAGGCGCCGCTGACCGCGCTGGCGCGCACGCTGACCGGCGGTTTCTTCCACGACGGCGGCTACTCGTCGTTCCGCGGCCGGGATCACGGCAGCCCGCTCGACCGGGCCGCCACCAGGACCCGGCGACTGTTGGGCTACGCCCAGACCCACGACCAGATCGGCAACCGCGCGTTCGGCGACCGGCTGGCCGCCCTCGCCGGCTCGTCCCGCGCCGCGCTGGCGGCGGCGCTGGTCCTCTGTGGTCCGTTCACGCCGATGCTGTTCATGGGCGAGGAGTGGGGCGCGACCACGCCGTGGCAGTACTTCACCGACCATCAGGACCCCGCTCTCGCCGAGGCGGTGCGCACCGGCCGGCGCCGGGAGTTCGGCGCCCACGGGTGGGCGGAGGAGGAGATCCCCGACCCCCAGGACCCGGCCACCAGGGACCGCTCCTGCCTGGACTGGCCGCCGGACGGCAGCACGCCGCCGCTCCTCGACTGGCACCGCCGGCTGATCGCCCTCCGCCACGCCCACCTCCCGGCGGACCTGCGGCTCGCGGACGTCTCCGTCGACCACGACGAGGACGCCGGCTGGCTCGTCCTGCACGCCGGCCCGCTGACCACCGCGATCAACGTCTCCCCCACGGCCGAGACCACCGCCCTCCTCGGCCCCGGCCGCTTCACCCCGCTCGCGGCCACCCACGAACTCCCGCCGCCCGACGTGGCCGGCCGCCTCCTCCTTCCGCCGGAGTCGGCGGCGGTCCTGCGGCGGGGCGGTCAGGCGTCGCCGACTCCGTCATGAGGCCGCCCGGCGTAGACGGTCCCCAGCCGCTGACGCCGCCGGCGGTTCGCCGCCGCAAGGGCCGCCCCACCGATCACCACGGCCGCGCCGACGACCCCCACGACGGCCCACGTCCCGGAGCCCCCACTCCCGCCCTCGTCCGCCACGGCCACGCCTTCCTCGGCCTCGTCCTCCACCGCGTCCGTCTTCCCCCCGTCGTCCTGCGGCGCGGACTCCCCCTGCCCGCCCTCCTCCTCGGCCGGACTCGGCTCCGCCGACACCGGCGGTTGGATCGATGCCTCGTACTCCTCGAACAACGGATTGACATCCGGGTCCCCCGGATCCCCCTCCCCGTCCACGATCACCCGAGCCGGCTGGATCATGCCGTACCCGACGTACTCGTCCCGCTCCCCGCCACCGGCAGCGGTCCCGATCAGCGCGCGCAACACCTGGTTCTTGGTCCAGTCGGGATGCGCGGACCAGATCAGGGCGGCCGACGCGGAGGCAAGAGCGGAGGCGTAGCTGGTGCCCTCGGTAAGGCACAGCTGCGAGCTGCCGGGCTCGCACCGCGTGGGAATATCGGTGCCGGGAGCGGCGATGGCCACATGCGGCCCGTAAGTGGAGTACGCCGCGTGGCCTCCGTCGGGATCCACGGCTGCGACGCCGACGACGCCCTCGCGGTTGCCCGGGTACCTGGCAATGTTGTCCTCGTCACCACGATTGCCCGCCGACGCGAAGATCAGGACGTCCTCCCGTGCCGCAGCGGCCAATGCCATGTCGAGCTCCTCCTCGGCATACCCCACCTCTTCCATGCCGAGCGAGATGTTGAGGATCCGGGCACCGGACTGGACCGCGTAGGCGACCGCGTCCACCATTCGTTGTTCCACGTCGAAGTCGAAGTTAGTCTCGTTGATTGTCGGCACGACGCGGATGGGGAGAATCGTGGCTTCCGGCGCAAGCCCCCGCACGCCGCCATCAGCCCCGGAGCCCGCGATGAGAGAGGCAATGGCCGTGCCGTGGCCATCACGGTCGGCGTCCGCCCCCTCCGCCTCCCAGGTCAGATCCGTGCCTTCCAACAGCCGACCCTGCAGTTCGGGAACGGACGTATCGACCCCACTGTCGATGACCGCCACCGTGACGCCCTCGCCCCGGGAACGTTCCCAGATCTCCTCGGCCCGCGAGGCGTCCAGATACCACGGGCCCATAGACTCATCGGCCACCGCGCCTGGCGTCAGCAACCCATGACTCCCGAGCACCGCGGCCAGCGCCCACGCGCACCTGGCCCAACGTCGGTGTGCGGGCGCTCCGTTGGCGTCTGTCATCTGTTCAACCGTTCCTGTCCTGTACATCGTCACGCCCGTCACGCCGTCGCTTCCACCGGGGTGAACGACCCCCTACCCGCGAAGAGTTGATCCGCTGTTCACCCGGTGTCGGACGGTTGCCCGCTTCGCCGGGATGCCTCATCACCGGCACACCTCCGGGGCCGGAGACGAGCCCTGTGGCGGGGTCCCGGTAGGCGAACGGCGTTTGCGTACCTATCGACGTGTTGGGTGGCAGGCCGCGACTGGCGCTGGCCGGAGGCCGTCGGACACCGCCGATGACCGCGCCGGGCGGCTGCGCTCTCGGTGGCACCCCGTTCCCCCAGGCTCCCGCACCGCCCTGCATGGGTGGGCGACCGACGGGCCCTTGTCCACCAGGACCTGTCGTCCCAGCCCCGCTGGGACGCCCCGCCGGGTACGCGTCCTGCGACGGGGGCACCAGAGACCGCGCGGCTTGAGGCGTCTGGCTGCCGCCAGATGGCTGAGGCACGCCGGGCACGCCCGGTCGTGGGGCGCCGGAACGCTGGGGTAGCTGCCCCGGAATCGTTGCCGGCGCCCGACCGGGCAACTCACTTCCTTGACTGCCCGCGAGCCCTCGTCCCTCCACAGCGGGGGGAAAGTCCGGCTCCCGGACCGGCAAGGGACGATCCGCCACGGGGGTGATCGAGTCAAGCGACGTTCCCACCCGACCGTCCACCGCGTTGCCCTGGGGCGCGATCAGACCAGCACCGAGCCCGTCATCGACTGGATAGCCACTGCGAGACACAGTCGACGACTCATGGCCCTCGCTCGTCTGGAAGCCGCCTCCCGGAGCGGCCACGGTGAAAGACTCCCTCAACCCAGGCTGCGCTTCGCCAGGCCCAAAGCTCCCGGCCGACCCACCGGGGACGTTCCCCTCAAGGGGATTGTCGACCCCGCTCAACTGTCGAAAACTTGGTTCCGGCGCCTTCGCCATGTCGTCGGCCACCGTGCGGTAGCTGGACGACAGCTGCTCCAGCACGCGCATGGCCTCCTGCCGCTCCAACTCCTCGCCCACCGAGTGAACCGCGCCCCCAACGAGCGGAACCGGGCGCTCCGGCACCGGCGGCATCGCCGACTTGGCCACCCGCAACGCCTCACCCGCGTCCCCCATGGCCCTGCCGACGGTGTGCGCGTAGTCGACCAGCACCGCGGACTCGTCCAACAGGTGCCGCCCCCACGCCCGGAAGGCGTCAGCCCCCTCCCCCTGCCATTCCACCTGCGCCATCCGGTGGAAGACGTCCGCGTTCGCGCCCTTGAACGCGTCGGCCATCGCCACCAACTCGTCCGCTCGCGCCGCCAACAGCTCGGGGTCCCCACCCGCCAGCATCGCGACCAACTGCTCGTGCGCGTAGTGCTCGAACTCGCCCACCACCACACCCGCCCCTTCCCGAAGCGACGCCCACCCTGGCCATACCAACCCTAGCCTCAGGGCGCTGCCGAGGTCCTGACCACGGCCGTCCAGGGCTTGTTACCCTCGGTGCCGGCTCGTTACGGTCTACCTGGGGGCGCGAACGAGGGGGAGGATGACGCACATGGGCTCGTTTCGCGAGGAGTGGGCGGAGCTGCAGGCACGGGCTCGTGAGGAGTCGGCGCGCACGCGGTTGAACTCGAACGAGGGCGGGGGCGCCGGGCCGAACGGAACATTGGCGGCGGACTGGCAGGCGAAGCGCGCCGCCGCCGGCTATCTGACGGAGGAGGTACGGCCGCGCACGTTGCGGGCCGGCCTTGGACCGAAAGAGGAAGTATCCAGGGTGACCGCCCGGTTGGCGGGATTCGAGACGGCGGAGGGGGCGCGGACGGTGCTGGAGCGCTGGGTCGGCAAGGTGCGCGCCCTGGACGAACAGTTGGAGGCGGAGGCCGGCTTGCTGCGCGAGGTGGCCTCGGGGTTCCAGGGCGTGGACGCGGAGGCCGGGTACCAGATGCGACAGGCCACGGACGGCATCGCGCCCACGCGGCTCCTCGGGTTCGAGTGAGCCACCGTGCCGACGTTCAGCGAGATCGTAAGGCAGGAGCTGACCGGCTTGGAGTCGGCGGCTGAGGCGTTCGACGCGGCGGCCGGTGAACTCGCCGAGGTGAAGGTCGACTACGCGCAGCGGGTGGCGTGTGTCTCCCGGACCGGCAGCGTCTGGGCGGGTGAGGCGGCGGACGCGGCGAGCCAGCGGTTCTCCAACACCGAGGGCGAGTTCGGCGCAGCCGAGGCCGAGGCACGGGCGCTGGCCGGGCTCTTCCGGGACGGATACGCCGAGCTCACGCGGCTGCGGGCACAGGTGGTACGGTTGGCGATCGACGTGCGCGAGGCCGGGTTCGTGGTCGACGGGCACGGGCGGATCGCCGACGCGCTCGACCGGTCCAACATCCCGGAACTGGCGGACCAGCGGGCCGAGGCCAGGTACGAACTGCAGGCCGAGGCGTCACGCCTGCTCGGCTTGTTCGAGGAAGCTGACCGCAACCTACGGCTGGCCCTTGAACAGGTGGTCGAGGGCCGGGACGCACGGCGTGCCGGGATCTTCAACGGCGGAACCTCGGACGACGCCGACCAGGTGCTGGCGGAGCGAGCCGCCGAACTCGCCGGCAGGGTGGCGGCCGGCGACGAACTGTCGGCGTCGGTGCTGGCCGAGCTGCGCCAGTTGGTGGAGCTCAACGACGACGACCCAGAGTTCACCCGGCTCCTCCTGGACGACCTCGGCGCTGACGGCCTGCTGCGGATGACCGCCCAGATCGGTTCTCAGCTGACCGGCGACGGCGACGCCGTGACCCGGCTGAACTACACCCACCTCCAGGACCACATGGCCACGGCCCTGGCCACGGCCACCCGCGTCCCGACGCTGGAGCCCGGCTCCTCGGAGTGGGGCCAGTGGTCACGGACGCCGGATGGACAGTTCTACACCCGCTTCATGTCCGGCCTGCGGGAGTCGGGTACGGCGCAGTACGCCGTCAACGGTGTCACCGCCCAGGCCGTGCGCGGCTACCAACTCCTGGCCACCCTCATGGAGTCAGGGCCCGACCGGGCCGACGACGAGTACGCACAGCGGTTCCTTCACGACCTTGCCGACGACATCCGCGCGGCCGAGACCGCAGACCCGGGGCTGTGGCGACTACGCGCCCACGCCACGGGACCCGACGGGCTCGATGACGACGACCTGGCGTGGCTCGCGCTCGACCCCATGGACACCGCGCTGGACGCGATGAGCCGCCAGCCGAACGTAGCCGCGGCCTACCTGGACCCGGCCGGCGGGAACGACCGCCTGGAGTACCTGCTGAACGAACGCTCCTGGGAACACCTGGAGATGGCCGGTCCCGGTACGTCCTCGACGATCGCCCGAGGCGACGACTCCGGCACCGGCTTCGCCGCGGCCCTCCAGTCCGCGACCACCGGAGTCCCGGCCGGCGCCTCGCCTTCTGCCACCGGCCTGGAGCGCACGGAGGCCGGGGCCCGGATCATGCACGACGCGATGGAGGAGTTCTCCACCAACACCGGTCGGATCAGCAACGGCGGTGATTTCGGCTTCATGCGGCCGGAGCTGGCGCGCATGACAGCGGCCTACATGGCAGACTTCCAGTATTCGATCGGCGATCAGATGAGGTTGGAGCCCGCGCCAGCGATCAGCGCCGACCTCGGGAGTATGCGCCTCGCCGAATTCCTTTCACAACTGGGCAGGGATCCGGAAGCTTACGGGGTCGTCACCGGTGCGCAGCAGGCTTACACGGCGGCTGTTGTGAATTACGAGATTAACGCCTCAGAGGCCGATTTGGATGTGACGGCCCGGCTTCAGCAAGCAGTTGTTCCTGGTACGGTGATAGCGGGACTCATGAGCGAGGCCCGTGCGAATGCCGTCTACGAGGCGGGACTCGCGTCCGACGAGGCGTTCAACAGTAACCTCGACATGGTACAGGAGTGGACTGGTGTCGTTCTCGACGAGGCAGTGGGGCGAGTGGCCGAAAGATATCCGGCCGCCGGCCCGGCAGTTGAATTCGGTGTCGGATTCGTAACTGATACCGTGTTCGACACCTTGCGGCGCGACAACGCTGAGCAGTACGCCACAGACGCGAGCGCCGATTACACGGCTGGATACAATGCAGCATTGGATGCGGCCCGCGGCGCGGTCAATGCCTCCACTGCAGGTCAAGGGCATAACGACGATACGCTCAATGGCCTTTGGAACGCCGTGACCATTGGCGTGCGAGGCGATTTCGGTTCAATGATTGAATGGGAGCCCCCTCAGTGACGCGAGAAAGCAGGGTGGCTCAGAACGCCATGGGCTCTGCACTCAAGAAGATGGTCGCTCTGTCGGCCGTGGCAGGGATGACTCTGGCATGCGGCGGGCCGAACGGCAGAGAGTACGCGTTGCCGGACGATCTGTGCGGCCTGGAGATAGCCGATGAGCTGTACGATCCGCTGTTTCCGAATGGGACGGAACTAGAGACGGAATCGTCATTCACAGATATGCGTAGCACTCCCGTCGGTCATGAGTGTCAGCTGACCGTCGACGGAGACGAGGTCGTCTACTCCCGGACCAGGGGGGCCGAGGACTTCCAGACCTTCATCAACTATCTCGATCTCCCCGTCGAGATGCACGAAGGCGAGCCGGTTCCGGGTGATTACAACGCCGTGGTCTGGCCCGGTGTAGCCATGGCTCAAGTGCCTTGCCCCCCGGAGAACATGATCAGTTCTTTCATGGTTGTCCTGCGTGCCGAGTATCCCGAAGACGAGGAGGAGTCCGCGCGCGTGCTGTCCGATCTCATCGAGCCCTACATGGCTGCGGCCCTCGACCTCATTCCCGAGTACCAGTGCGGCTCGTGAGTTGAGTTGCCAGGCGCCATGCCAGGATGGGCGCTTGGTCTGGAGTGTGCTCACGCTGCTCCGCGATCAAACGGTTTCCTGAC
Source organism: Streptomyces mayteni (assembly GCF_054783955.1). Lineage (NCBI taxonomy): Bacteria > Bacillati > Actinomycetota > Actinomycetes > Kitasatosporales > Streptomycetaceae > Streptomyces > Streptomyces mayteni. Next base: position 25,183 of record NZ_BAAGPR010000059.1, read on the forward strand.
GGTCGGCCCATATCTCCGCCGTCCCGTTGCGGGTTGCCCTGAGTAGGCCCGCGAACCGACGAGCATTCGTGGTCAACACATCGCCTGGGGCTTCGCCCTCACGAAGGAGCAAACCGCCGTCCCTGGCGGCCACCTCCAAGCAGTCGTTGTCCGGCCCCATCCCGGAGAAGGAGGATTTCTGCCACGACGCGTGCACGGTCATCGTTCCGCCTCTCACAGCTCTCGGATCAGCCGAGTGATGAGCGACCGTGACTCGGTCACGGACAGCGCCGAACTGTTGACCTTGTCCAACAAAGCTCGAAACTCAGCGAGTTGGCTTTCATCGTCCAGCCACACAGTACCGGTCAGTGCGTCGATGGTCACCGTGTCGAGCCGAGGCACCGGGCCGCGCGCGTGGAGGATGGACGTACCTCCGGCGCCGAAGTGGTAGGCCTGGAACGGCACCACACGGATCGCGACGTTGTCGCGCTCCGAGTCCGCCAGGATGGAGTCCAACTGTTCGCGTGTAGCCGCGCGGTCCGCGACATGAGTGCGTAGGGCTGCCTCATGGATTACGGCCCGGAAGGGGAGCGTCGGAAGGCGATCCAGGATCCGTTGGCGGCGCAGGCGGAACGCGACCATGATGTCGAGGTCGGGCTTCGTCGGATACGGCAGCGGATACGACATCACGCCCCGCATGTAGGCCTCGGTCTGTAGGAGTCCGGGAATGTAGGCGCCTTGGATGGTGCGCAACTCCACCGCGTGGTGCTCTAGTTCGGCGAGGTTGAGGGCAGACTGCCCCAGGTCGCCACGGAAGTCCTCCCACCAGTTGCGGGGCCGGTCGCCCGTCATGGCGGCCAAGGCGTCAATCAGAGCGGCGTCCTCGCATCCGTAGTACGCGGCCATCAGACGGAGCCGCGACGCGCTCAGTCCCGTGCGCCCGGCCTCGATGTGGGAGATCTTGGTGGCGTCGATCTTAAGACCAAGCGAAACCTCCCGCGTGGACAACCCCGCGGCTTCTCGGAGGTTGCGCAACTCGCTCCCAAGTCGCGCCTGTCGACTCGTGATGTTCACCCTGCGTCCCATGGCACCCCTCACCGATCACACATTTCGCCCATGCGCGCGACGCACCACCCGTTGGCATGAAGTCGGGTGCCAGCCTTGATCGGGATCAGGATTGGCACCTACCGTCGATGATGACACGGTCACCCCGCGTACAGATCGGAGCATCCATCATGTCCACTCAGGACGCCAACTCCCCTGCTCAGCGGCCCCTTCTTGACGTCGCGCCCGAAACGTTCGCCGAGGAGGTGCGGGCGCTCGTGCGGGAGACCGCGCCGAGTCGGTTCGCGGTGGTTTGCGAGTTCGAGAGCGATGGCGTGCCCAACGCCGCCGTGGCGGCCTGGGGGTTGGCCGATCCGCAGGGGGACGTGCTCGCGGTGGGGGCCGGCGGCGGCCGACGGGTGGCGTTCGTCGGGAGCGCCGAGCGGGCCGCCGCGCTGTGGGGGCGGTTCACCGGGGAGTCGACCCGCGTGGAGTGGGTGGACCCGGTGCCGAAGGTGGAGGAGTAGTTCCGCCGATCTCCTGCGACGTTGCGCCCACGACACGCCGGTGGGGATGGGCCCAACGTCGCACCCGCAGAGCCGACCACCGGTCAGCGTTCCACGGCCAGCCGGACGCCGAGGGCGATCAGGATGCCGCCGGAGGCCTGGTCGAGGCGGCGGCGGACGCCGGGGCGGCTCAGCACGTGGCGCAGGCGGCGGACGCCCCAGACGTAGGTGGCGTAGTAGCCGGTCTCGTAGCCGGCCCAGACGGCGGCCAGGGTGAGCATCGCCGGCAGGTGGGAGGCGCCCTCGGGGACGAACTGCGGGAGGAAGGCCATGGCGAAGATGCCGGCCTTGGGGTTGGCGAGGTTGAGCAGCAGCCCCGAGCGGTAGTCGCGCCAGCCGGACCCGGCGGCGTCCGGCGCGGCGGCCTGGTCGGCGAGGGAGGCGCCGTCCTGGCGGCGCGCGGCGCGGATGGCCTGGACGCCGAAGGCGAGCAGCACCGCCGCGCCCACCATCCGCATGACGTCGTAGGCCAGCTCCGAGGCCTGGAGCACCGCCGTCAGGCCGAGGGCCGCGAAGACGCCCCAGAGGAAGATGCCGCTCTCGTTGCCCAACACGGTCAGCATCCCGGACCGGCGGCCGCGGAGCGAGTTGCGGATGATCAGCACGGTGCTGGGCCCGGGCGAGAGCGCGACCAGCGTGCAGGCGCCGAGGAAGGCGGGAAGGGCGGGAAGGTGGCTCCACATGGCGGCCATTGTGGGCGGCGATCATTTCGGGTGCCAACGAGTTCCGCGACACGCGCCGAGCTGGCATGGTTGCGCGCATGACACCGATCACACGACGCACCGCGGTTCGGGGTGCCGCCACGTTGGCGGGTGCCGGAGCGCTGGGGGCCGCCGCCGCGCCCGCCGCGCAGGCGGCCCGTACCGAGCCCGGTGGAGCGGACTGGACCGAGGCCGAACTCCGGGACCGGCGCCGGGTGTTGGCGCTCGGGTTCACGGAGGAGGAGGCCGACTGCTGGCTGCTGGTGGCGCGGGCCGGTGCGGCGTTCTTCGCGCTGCCCGAGATCCACCCGTCGGACCGCCCCGACGTGGTGGACGCGATCCATGTGATGCAGCGGATCCTGATGCAGCGTCCGGCCTACAAGCGGTACCGGGAGATGGGCGAGGCCGAGGAGGGGCCACCGCCGCCCACCGAGTGAGCGGCGGTCCCGGTCGGCCCGGTCACGGGCCGCCCAGCATCTCGTCCTCGTCGAAGCCGAGTTCGTCCTCGATGTCCAACTCGACGGCGGCGTACCAGCGCAGCGGGGCGGGGTGGCGGTCGCCGGTCGCGATGTCGCGCAGGGCGCGCCGGGCGTCGGCGGTGTCGATCGCGCCCAGGGCCTCGACGATCTTCGGTCCTGTCGAGTGGAACGGCGCCTCGCGGGGCCAGACCTCGTCGAGGTAGCGCAGCAGGACGGGGACGGCCTCCGGGTCTCCGATCTCGCGGAGCACCTCCACCAGGTCGCCCCGGTTGACGCCCTCGGGGGCGCGCTCCAGCACCCCCCGGACGACGGGCCCGAGGCCCGGGGGCCTGACGAACGCGGCGAGCAGGACGAACCGGCCGAACCGCGGCCAGTCCCCCGCGGCGGCGAACCCCCGCAGCCAGTCGACGAGCCGCGCGGCGGACTCCGGCTCCGCCTCGACGACCTCGGCGGCCCGCTCGTCCCCGACGAAGCCGGCGCCGAGGAGGCGGTCGACCCGCTCCACCGCCGCCCGGTCGTCGTCCCGGATTCCGTTCCCGCCGTCGCCGTCGTCGCCCGAACTCATTTCCTGCCCGCCACATCCATCACCGTGTGGCTGATGATATTCGAGTTGAAGACGTCGACCGATCCTTCACGGAGCCCGAAGTTCAGGCCGCCGAGTTCGAGTTTGACGTGCACGAAGTTCGTGCTGCTGCCGATCTCGTCGGCGAACTCGAGTGGCAGGTCGGGGAACTGGGTCCGGATCTGGCGGACGTTGTCGCCTGACCCCCGACCGGCCTGCACGAGCGCGTCGAACGTGCCGGGCTGCATCTCGTACTGGACGAGGTGGGAGTACGCCTCGCCCTTCCTGCCCGACTGGCGGAGGAACCGGTTCCGCAGCTGTTCGACGTACTCCAGGTTCCGGGTGACGAAGTTCTCGCCGCGCACGTTGATCTCGCCGTTGGGGCCGAGCCGTTGGAACTCCTTCTTCGACATCGCCCGGTAGAACAGCTCGTTGCAGCCGGAGAGGCCGAGCGGGTCCATCCAGGTGAGGGGGTCGTGCACATAGCCGTGCGGGTTGGGCCCCGGCAGCAGGCCGAGCGGGTCGGGCGAGCAGTAGCGGGCGGTGTCCGGGTCGTAGTAGCGGAAGAAGTTGTAGTGCAGCCCGCTCTCGGCGTCGAGGTACTGGCCGGGGAACCGCAGGGGGCAGCGCGTCGGGCGGTCGGTGCCCGGGCGGTCCTTGCCCCACAGGGTGGACCTGCGGCGCCAGGCGACCCGCCCCTCGGCGTCGACCAGTTCGGTGGGGCTGCCGACCAGGTCGGTGACGATCGCGTAGAACCGCTCGTCGATCTCGTCCTGCGGGGCGTCGCGCAGCGTGGTGCGTTCGGTCTGGGCCACGGGTCGCGGCAGTCCCGGCTGCCAGACCCAGGTGGTGCTGTGGATCTCGTCGGAGCCGGTCGTCTGGCGGGACTCCTCCGCCAGGTGTGTCCCGTCCCAGGCGAAGTCCGTGCGCTCGGTGACCGCCCCTTCCTGGTCGAGCCGCAGCTTGGCGACGCGGCGCCCGAGCGGGTCGTAGAGGTAGCGCCACCGCGCCTTGTCGGGCGTGGTGACCTCGGTCAGCCGGTCCTCGGCGTCCCAGGAGAACAGCCAGGTGCGGCTGCCGCCGGAGAGCAGCCGCTGGGTGCGGCGGACGAGCCGTCCCTGCGCGTCGTACTCGTAGGCGGTGCGGCCGGCCCGGCGGGGCAGCGAGCCCGCGTAGGCGTGCTCGCCCTGGGCGGCCTCGTCGTGTTCCGAGGCCGGTGGCCAGCTGGCGTGCCGGATGTTGCCCGCCGAGTCGTAGGCGTACTGCTCGACCCAGTCGGCGGCCCGGGCCTCCGTCACGCGGCCCGAGGCGTTGTAGCCGAGGTGGAGCGGTCCGACGCCCGGCTCGTCGATCACCGAGAGCCGGCCACTGGGGTGGTAGCCGTACGAGCGTTCCCGCAGCTGGTCCGGGTCGGCGGCCAGCAGCGCCTGGGCGGCGAGCTGGTGGTTGTCGTCCCACCGCTGCGTGAGCACGGCGGGCGAGCCGAGCCGGCGTTCGACCTCCCTGCCGAGCGGGTCGTAGCGGGAGTCGATGGTGTGTCCCGCAGTGGTCACGCTCGCCGGGGTGCTGTCCGACTCGGCGGTCCACTGCCAGGCGACCAGGTTCCCGGACGGCGTCCGGCGGGTGGTGCGCCGGCCGGCGCCGTCGTAGCCGCTGGCCACGACGCGTCCTTCGCAGCTCTCGGCCGTGATCCGGCCGGCGGCGTCGAACTCGAAGGCGATCTCGGCGTCCGGGTTGGCGGCCCGAAGGATGCGCCCGGCCCCGTCGAGGACGAAGCTGGTGCGCGCGCCGTCCTTGTCGAGGCCCACGACGCGGCCGCCGATGTCCCGCTCGTAGCGGACGGTCTGCCCCACGGCGTTGACGCGTTCGACGAGTTGCCCGGCCACGTCGTACGCGTAGTCGGTGGCGGCGCCGCCGAAGTCGGTCTCCCGCACCAGCCGGCCCACCGCGTCGTAGGCGTACTGCCACGTCTCGCCGGCGGAGTTGCCGACCGAGGTCAGGCGCAGCTCGGTGTCGTAGCCGAACTCGAGGCGGGTGCCGTCGGGGTCGACGCGCGCGGACGGCAGGTCGAAGTGCGTGTACTCGAAGCGGGTGACGGCCCCGTCGGCGGCGGTGTGGGAGAGCGCGTTGCCCTCCGGGTCGTGGGCCCAGGTCTCGGTCGCGCCGTCCTGCATGGTGCGTGCGGCGAGGCCGTTCTCGACGGTCCAGGCGAAGCGGATCACGCCGCCGTCGGGCTCGCTGATCGCGGTCACCCGGCCGAACGCGTCCCGTTCGTAGCGGGTGGTGGCCCCTCGGGCGTTCGTCGTGGCGGTGGGGAGGCCGGAGGCCGCCGGATCGAAGGTCCGCGTGGCGCCGTGGGGGTCGGTGATCGAGACCAGGTGGCCGCGGGAGTTGTAGGCGTGGACGGTCACGCCGCCGCCCGGGTCGGTCGTGGAGACGAGGTTGCCCCGGTCGTCGTACTCGTACCGCCACTCGCCGCCGTCGGGCGCGACAAGGACCGAGGGCTGCCCCGCCTCGGCGTAGTCGGCGGTGGTGCGGACCCCGTCGGGGCGGAGCACGCCGACGAGGTTCCCGGCCGCGTCGTAGTCGTAGGTGGTGGTGCGCCCCAGGGGGTCGGTTCTGGCGAGCAGCCGGTCGCCGGCGTCCCACTCCTGGTGGGTGACCGCGCCCAGGTGGTCGGTCTCGCGCACCAGTTGGAGGTTCTCGTTGAGCTGGAAGGTCGTCGTCGCGCCGAGCGAGTCCGTGTAGGTGGTGACCCGCTGCTCGTCGTCGTAGCCGAACGCCCCGCTCAGGAAGCCGTCCGCGCCCTCGGTGCGCACGCAGCGACCGCGCTCGTCGTACGCGTAGCCGTAGTGCGAGTCGTTGCGGTCGCGCCAGCCGGTGATGCGGCCCTCGTCGTCGTAGCCGAAGCGCAGCGGCAGCCCCGAGGAGTTGACGACCTCGGTGAGGTGACCGTGCTCGTCGTAGCCGTACCTGACCAGGGTGACGGGTGTCTCGTCGTCGCCGGTGAGCAGGTGGAGCGCGGTTATCCGGCCGCCCGCGGTGGCGACGGCGACCCGGTACCCGCCGCTGTGGCTGACCTCGGTCGGCACGCCGTCCCGGTAGCGGACGTCGTAGGAGTCGCCGTTGCGGTCCTCGACGCGGAGCAGCGGCACCACGTCGGCGGCGTCGCGCGGGCGGGCCTCGGGGGAGAGGCCGAAACGGAGGGTTCGCCGCTCCTCGGGGATGGTGACGCGGAAGTCGCCGCCCGGGGTGCCGTCCCACGACAGGGGCCAGCGGGGGCCCTCGAAGGGGTACACGTCGCCGTCGGCGCGTGGCACCGGATAGCGCAGCAGCATGCCGTCGGGGGAGGCGTAGAGCACGCCGTGGTCGTGGATCTCCAGGCGCTGGTCGAGGGTGGAGGTCCAGGAGGGGCCGAACCAGCGGCCGGCCCGGTAGGACGACACGTGGGACCGCTCGAGCACGAGGGGCAGCGCGCCGGCCAGCACCACGTCGCTCTGCGACATCACCATCGCCCCGGTGGCGATGTCGATCGGGTCGTTCCGGCAGACCCGGACCAGCATCGGGACGGACTCCCGGCGCAGCGCGCCGCGGAATCCGCGAATGGTCGTGCTGATCCTGCCGACCCCGTTCCGCACGGCGGCCGCGCCGCCGCGTGCCATGCGGGCCAGGCCGCCGAGGGTGGTGAGGCCGCGCATGCCGGGGATGCAGTCGAGGGCGGCGAAGGCGACGTCGAGCAACGTCCCTTCGCCGTTGGCGTACTTGATGAGGGTGTCGGCGAGGACCACGACGGCGGCGGCGAGCACGATCAGGGCGAGTGGGCCGCCGATGATCATGGCGATGACGCCGAGCACGGCGACGACGATCTTGCAGATGGCGACCAGGGTGTCCCAGGCGTCCGAGAGCCAGCGGATCAGGTTCTCCCACCAACTGCGGTTCTGGATACCGGCGTCGGACGCCTCGTCCAGGTCGTCCGAGCAGGCCCTGGCCGCCTCCTCGCGCATCTCCTGTGCCTGCCTGGCCAGTTCACGGGCCGCGGACAGCGCCTCCTCGGCGGAGTTCACCTGCCCCTGCGCCGAGGACGCGGCCTCCCCCGCCGCCGTCGCGTCCCGGGTCGCGGCCCGGACCTCCGCCTCGGACGGCGGCTCCACGTCGTCGCGTTCGCCCTCGCGTTCGAGACGCTCGGCCTCGTCACCGGCCCGGGAGACCCAGTCCTGCGCCTCCGACAACGCGCCCTGCGCGGACGACAGATCGGCCTGCGCCGCGATCGCCCGGTCCAGCGCCCGGTCGGCCATGCCCTGCGCCGTCTCCAACTTCGGCCAGTAGGTCCCCAACGCCTGCGCGGCCAGGTCGTACGACGTCTGGAGCTTCTCCAGGTTGCCGGGCACCCCGTCGAACTCCGAACGGAACGCCTCGGCCGAGAGGCCGGCCCAGTCCATCACCGCCCGGTCGTCCGCCATCCTCCGCACCCGGCCCAGCGCCTCGCCCACGTCGTCCGCGAACGTCTGGAGCCCGTCGGCGAGTTCACGGACGTCGTCCGGACTTCCCGGCGTCGGATCCGAGTCCATGTCCACCGGTGACCAGTCAGACGAACGTGCCACGCTCTTTTCCCCCGTGAAGATCAAACGACGTACTGAGCCCTCGACCATACGGCAACCAGCAGGTCCGAACACGTTTCAACAGCCCCGGGGCGGCGGGCCGTTGCCCATCCCGTCCATTGTCGAGGTGAGGTGAGGGAGCAGTGAGGGGAAAGCGGGAAACGGGCCATGCGGAGGAGGGGCCACCGCCGCCTCGCGAGTGGCCGGATCCGCCTGGTTTACGGGACGGTGCAGACGACGTGAGCGGTCAGCGACTCGTTGAGGGAGCCGGTGTTCACGCCGCCGACCACCCAGCCGTTGGGGGTCGGGTGAGAGTCGGTGAGGTAGATGTGGACGTTGCTGGTTCCGCCGCCACCCCCCGTGGGCACCTGCCCGGCCGGGCAGGTGGCGTAGGCGAAGCTGAAGGAGCCGGGGGTGATGCTCTCGGGCGGGCCGATGTACTGGCCGTGCGCGGCCAGCGGCGCCGCCTCGGGCTTGGCGGCGTCGGCGGTACCGCCATGGTCGACGGTGGCGCCGGCTGTGGTCATGCCGGCCGCGAGGACAGCGATGGTGGTCAGGGCGAGGATTCTGCCGCGTCTCATCTCGGCCTCCGGGAGTGCGAGGGAAGAACACCTCACACCCTACGGAGGGGACATGACAACGCACAGGGCGTGACGGGCGCGATGCCCGGGCGCGTGAAGCCGGGGCACCGCGCGCGGCTCACTCCGCGGGCTCGTGCCGGATGGCGATGGAGTTGATGCAGTAGCGCAGGTCGGTGGGCGTGCCGTAGCCCTCGCCCTCGAAGACGTGGCCCAGGTGGGAGCCGCAGGTGGCGCAGAGCACCTCGGTGCGGGGCCGGCCGGGCAGCGAGCGGTCCTCGCGGGTCTCGACGGCGTCCGTGCTCGCCGGGTCGTAGAAGGACGGCCAGCCGCAGTGCGACTCGAACTTGGTGGCCGAGCGGAACAGCTCGGCGCCGCAGGCACGGCAGTTGTAGACGCCGATGCTCTTGGTGTCCGTGTACTCGCCGGTGAAGGCCCGCTCGGTGCCGGCCTGGCGCAGCACCTGGTACTCGTCGGGAGAGAGCTGGGCGCGCCACTCCTCGTCGGACTTCTCGACCTTGTATCCCATGGGGTGCTCCTTCGAAGAGTCGTCGGGTCGGCGGTGCCTTCAGTGCTCGGCGAGCCGGGCGAGGATCCGCGGGCCGAGGTCGGTGACGTCGCCCGCGCCCATGGTGAGAACGAGATCGCCCGGCCTGGCCATTCCCGCGACGGCGTCGGGGACGGCGGCCTTGTCGTGCTCGGCGCGGGCGTCGGCGCCGGCCGCCTGGGCGGCGTCGATGATCAGCCGGCTGGTGACGCCGGGGATCGGGTCCTCGCGGGCCGGATAGATGTCGAGCACCAGGCAGGCGTCGGCCAGCGCCAGCGAGTCGCCCATCTCCCGGGCCAGCTCGCGGGTGCGGCTGAAGAGGTGCGGCTGGAAGACGACCAGGATCCGGCCGCCGTCCTGGGCCGCGCCGCGGATGGCCTCCAGGTCGGCGGACATCTCGGTGGGGTGGTGGGCGTAGGAGTCGACGACCTGGACGCCGCCCGCCTCGCCCTTGGGCTGGAGGCGGCGGCGGACCCCGGTGTACGCGCCGAGCGCGCGGGCCAGCTCCTCGGCCGGCACGCCGGCGGCCACGCCGGCGGCGAGCGCGGCGACGGCGTTGTGGGCGTAGTGCCGGCCGGGCACGGAGACCCGGAAGGTGAACTCGCGCCCGTCGAGCAGCACGGTGACCGTGCTGGTCAGCCCGGCGGGGACGACCCGCAGCACGCGCACGGTGGCGTCCGCGGCCTCGCCGTAGGTGACGAGGCGCAGTTGCTCGCGGCCGGCGAGGCGGGCGGTCAGCTTGCGGGCGCCCTCCTGGTCGGCGTTGACGACCAGGGTGCCGCCGGGCACCACCCGGTCGGCGAAGGTCTCGAAGGAGTCGTAGATCTCGTCCATCGACGCGTAGTTGGCGTGGTGGTCGAGCTCCACGTTGAGGATGATCGCGACCTCGGGCCGGTAGCGGTGGAAGCTGCGGTCGCTCTCGTCGGCCTCGGCGACGAAGAGCTCGCCGGCGCCGTGCTCGGCGTTGGAGCCCGGCGCGTCCAGGTCGCCGCCGATGGCGTACGAGGGGTCGAGGCCGAGGGCGGTGAGGCTGACGGCCAGCATCGAGGTGGTGGTGGTCTTGCCGTGGGTGCCGGCCACGGCGAGGGTGCGGCGGCCGGTCATCAGCGCGGCCAGCGCGTCGGAGCGGTGGACGACGGGGATGCCGCGCCTGGCGGCCTCGGCCAGCTCGGGGTTGTCCTCGCGGATGGCGCTGGAGACGACGACGCAGCTGGCGGCCTCGGAGAGGTGCGCCGCGTCGTGGCCGACGTGCACCAGGGCGCCGAGGTCGCGGAGCGCGGCGGCGGTCTCGGAGTCGCGGGAGTCGCTGCCGGCGACCAGGGCGCCGCGACGGGTGAGGATCTTGGCGATGCCCGACATGCCGGCGCCGCCGATGCCGATGAAGTGGGGCCGTTCCATCGTCGGCGGGATCGCCGGGACGGCCTCATCCGATGCCGGCGAGGTTCCCGGTGCCGGTGAAGCGGGCATGCGTGTGTCTCCCTGGTCTCCCTGACGGGCGGCGTGCCCCCCGATTGTCGCACCCTGGCCGTGGCGGGTCGGTCCGCCGCGTCGTCCGGTGGCACCGGACGAGGCGGGTTCGGACGAGGCGGGTTCGGACGAGGCGGGTTCGCGTGGGGTCATTCGGCGTGCGCGAAGAGCTTGAGCACCGGCACGCCGACCCGGTGCCGGGCCCGGGAGGCCCAGTCGCGGTGGAACAGTTCCTCCACGTAGTGCGGGGCGGTGAGCACGATGACCTCGTCGGCGCCGGTCTCCTCGACCACCGAGGTCAGCAGGTCGAGCGGATGGTCGTCGATCAGGCGGCCGACGGCCTCGGCGCCGGTGGCGCGCAGCGCGTCGAGCGAGTGGCCGAGCGCGGCCTCGGCCGGGCCCTCGGCCGCCTCGCCCTCGGGCACGTCGGCCTCCTGGACGGCGTCGCGGAGTTCGCCGAGCGCGACGTCGTCCAGGGCCCGGAGCAGCCGGTCCTGGTCGCCGCGTGGCTGCATCAGCACCACGAAGGACTGCTGCTCGTCGCCGTGCAGGGTGGTGACGAGCTGAACGTCGGTGGGCACCATGGGCTTTTCGATCATCAGGACTGTCGTGATCACGGTGAGCGCCCTTCTTCGGGGGCCGGGACCCGCGCATCCCGGCGAAAGTCATCCCCGTGGCCGCCGGCGGTCCCGGTGCGGTCGCCCGCGTCGCACGAGGGGTGTGCGCTGTTGAGTCTGCCCACCTCAGGATAAGCGGAACGTCTCATTCCGCAGATCGTCCGCAGATCGTCCGCGGATCGGCGGATCCGGCGCCGGACGGGCGGCCGGCACGCCCCTGATCAGGTCCTGCGGTAGCGGCCGAACAGGAAACCGGACTCGGCGAGCAGGTCCGTCAACTCCAGGTCGACCGGATCCGGGATCTCAGGACCGCTCATCACCCGGGGCGCGGTGCCCACCGTGAACCGCGGCGAGACGGTCAGGCACAGCTCGTCGACCACGCCGGCCGCGGCCAGCTGGCCGAGCAGCCGGGGGCCGCCCTCGGTCAGCAGCCTGGTGTGCCCGCGCCTGACCAGCTCCGGCTTGATCCGGCGCGGGTCGACGCCCGCCTGGTCACCCGCCGTGATCACCTCGGCGCCGGCCTCCCTGGCGGCGCGCAGCCCGGCGTGCGGGGCCATGGCGCCGGTGATCACCAGCGTCGGCACCTCGGGCTCGGTGAACAGCGGCAGCGAGAAGTCCAGGTGCAGGCTGGCGCTGACCACGGCGATGGCCGGCACCGTCGTCTGCCCGGCCGCCGCCCGGCGCTCGGCGAACTCCGCGCGCCGGCGCGCGGGCCGGTAACGCTCCTCGCGCACGGTCTCCGCGCCCACGATCACCACGTCGGCCAGGGCCCTCAGCACCCCGAAGATCCGCATGTCGGCGGCGTTGGACAGCGGCTTCGACCGCCCGCCGTGGTGTGCCGCGCCGTCCAGCGACGACACCATGTTGGCCCGCAGCCAGCCCGTGCCGGCCGCCGCGGCCGCCGGATACACGTACGCCTCCGCGAGCTCGTCGAGCGCCCACTCGCGATCGGGCTCACGGGGGGACTCGGGGCCGGGATACAGGCGTCGCATGGGGCGCAGTGTGGCACACGACGCGGCGGCGACCCGCCGTCCCGGTTTACAGTGGGAGACTGTGTCAGCCAGCACCACCCCAGACCCCACCGGCGACCCCGCCGGCCAATCCGCCGGTCAGCGCGGCGGCCCGATATCCGGGCCCGACGCCGGGCCCGTGGCCCTGTGCTCCCGCGAACCGTACGTCCCGGCCGAACGCCTCGTCGCCGAGCTGGTGCCACCGCCCCGCTTCGACACCGTGCGCTTCGACAACTACATACCCGACCCGAACCAGCCGTCGCAGCGGTCAGCCGTCAAGGTGCTCGACGAGTTCGCGTCCGGGCTCGGCGGCGCCCACGCGACCGGCGAGGGCCGGCGCGGCCTGTGGCCGCGCCGCCAGCGGCGCCCCAGCGCGCCCGAGCCGCGCGGCGTCTACCTGGACGGCGGTTACGGCGTCGGCAAGACCCACCTGCTCGCCTCGCTCTGGCACGCGGTCCCGGCGGCGCCCGAGATCAAGGCGTTCGGCACCTTCGTGGAGCTGACCAACCTGGTCGGCGCCCTCGGCTTCCAGGGGACCGTGCGCACCCTCTCGGACCATCGGCTGCTCTGCATCGACGAGTTCGAGCTCGACGACCCGGGCGACACGGTGCTGGTCTCCTCGCTGCTGAGCAGGCTGGTCACCGAGGGCGTGGCGCTCGCCGCCACCTCCAACACGCTGCCGGGCAAGCTCGGCGAGGGCCGCTTCGCCTCGGCCGACTTCCTGCGCGAGATCCAGGGCCTGGCCGCCCACTTCCGCCCGCTGCGGATCGACGGCGAGGACTACCGGCACCGCGGCCTGCCGGCACCGCCCGCCCCACACGAGGAGGCAGCGGTCACCCGGCTCGCCCACCGCCACCCCGGCGCCTCGCTCGACGACTTCGGCGGGCTCCTCGACCACCTCGCCCGGGTGCACCCCAGCCGGTACGGCGCGCTGTGCGAGGGCGTCACGGCCGTCTGCCTGACGGGCGTCCGCGCGGTGCCCGACCAGACGACCGCCCTGCGGCTCGTGGTGCTCGCCGACCGGCTCTACGACCGGGAGATCCCGGTGGTGGCCGCCGGCGTGCCGTTCGACCGGCTGTTCAGCGAGGAGATGCTGGCCGGCGGCTACCGCAAGAAGTACTTCCGGGCGATCTCCCGCCTCACCTCGCTGGCCAGGGACGGCGAACGGCTGACCGCCTGACCCGCCCCCTCCGGTGGCGGGCCGCCGCCCGCGGCCAAATCATGGGGAACATGGCGAGCAACGGGAACAAGGCGAGCGACGTCCGTGGCCTGCTGGCGATCCAGCCGGGCGATCATGTGAAACTCTCCCACCTCCCGGCCGACGCGACCCCCGGCTTCGACGGCAGGAAGAGCCAGGCCGTCCGGGAGGTCGCCGACATGGGCAAGGAACTGGGCGACCTCCAGGAACGGCTCTACGCCGCCGCCTCCGAGGGCGACCGACGGCGGGTGGTGGTCGTGCTCCAGGGCATGGACACCGCGGGCAAGGGCGGCACGGTCAAGCACGTCATCAGCCACCTCAACCCGGCCGGCTGCCGGATCCGCGCCTTCAAGGCGCCGAGCGAGGAGGAGAAGCGGCAGCACTTCCTGTGGCGGATCGACAAGGGACTGCCACAGGCCGGCGAGATCGGCATCTTCGACCGCTCGCACTACGAGGACGTGCTGGTGGTCCGGGTGCACGAACTGGTGCCCGAGCCGGTCTGGTCGCGCCGCTACAAGCAGATCAACCACTGGGAACGGACGCTCGCCGACGACGGCGTCACCTGGATCAAGGTCTTCCTCCACATCAGCCGCGGCGAACAGCGCAAACGACTGCTCCGCCGGCTCGACCGCCCCGACAAGCACTGGAAGTTCAGCGCCAACGACGTCCGCGAGCGGGCGCTCTGGCCGGACTACCGGACGGCGTACACCACCGTCCTGGAACGCTGCTCGACGGACGCGGCACCGTGGTACGTGGTCCCCGCCGACCACAAGTGGTACCGCAACTGGGCGGTCAGCCATCTGCTGCTTCACCACCTGCGCGACCTGGACCCGAAGTACCCCCCGGGCACGTTCGACCCGAAACAGGCCCGAGCCGCCCTGCTCCGCACCTGACCCGTCGGGCACCCACCCCCATCTTGCGCGCTCCGGTTGGCGTGCGAGCTTCTCCTTCTCCGAGGTGCGTCCTCAGTCGGGGCAGACCGGCCCTGTCAGGACGTTCGAGGAATAGGTCGCGCGTTCGTCCGGGGTGAGGTCTCGGTGGACGCTTGCGCAGATCTGATCGATCGCCGCTTCCGGGGCAGTGGGGGGAAGGCTCCACAGCGCGGTCGTGGCGTCGAAGCTGCTCGTCGCCAGGGTGTTGTCGTCAGGACTGAAGGCGACCATTGCCACGCCCTCGCTGTGGCCTTCGAGTGAGACGACGGGCTCACCGGTGTGCACGTCCCACAGAGTCGTGCGCCTGTCCGAGTTGGCGGTGGCGAGCGTGACGCCGTCGGAGCTGAATGCCACCCCGTTGATGGCCGCCGCGTCGGCGGAAAGGGTGTCGATCCGCTCTCCGGTGTCGGTGTTCCAGAGGATGGCCGTGCCATCGCCGCCCCCGGTCGCGAGGGTGGCGCCGTCAGGGCTGAACCCGACGGAGTACACGTCGTCGTCATGGCCGGTGAGAGTGTGGATCCGCCGTCCGGTGTCGGTGTTCCAGAGGATGGCCGTGCCATCCTCGCTACCGGTAGCGAGGGTCGCACCGTCAGGGCCGAACGCGACGGACCACAGGTTGTCGTCATGGCCTCTGAAGGTCCGGATGTGCCCCCCGGAGTCGGCGTCCCAGACCGCTGCGGTGTTGTCGAAGCTCGCGGTGGCGAGGGTGGCACCATCCGGACTGAAGAGGACGGACATGACGACATCGTCGTGGGCGTCGATGGTGCGTAAGACACGGCCGGTGGAGAGATCCCACAGGCGAACCCTGCCGTCGTCGCTGGCGGTGGCGAGAGTCGCGCCATCCGGACTGAACGACACCGCGTTCACCGGCCCCGGATGGTCGAAGGTGGTGACGAGCTCGCCCGATGTCGTGTCCCACACTCGGGCCGTGCCGTCCTCGCTGGCGGTGGCCAGGGAGGTGCCGTCGGGGCTGAAGGCGGTGGACCACACGGTGTCCTCGTGGTCGGTCAGCACAGTTCGGCTCTCGACGGCGGTGGGGTCCCAGAGGCGGACCGTCTCGTCCCGGCCGCTGGTGGCGACCATGGTGCCGTCCGGGCTGAACACGGCGGACCAGACCTGGTCGGTGTGGCCCGTGAACGTGCCGCGAACCCGGCCCGTGTCCACCTCCCACAGCGAGACGGTGTTGTCCGGGTGGCCCACCACGAGTTGGGTGCCGTCGGGGTTGAAGTCCACCGACAGAGCCCGGCCGTCGAGGCTCCGTGTGCTCCGCCCGCTCGCCACATCCCACAGCCGAGCCGTGCCGTCCTCACTCCCTGTGGCCAGGGTCCTGCCGTCCGGGCTGAAGGCCAGCGACCACACGGTATCCTCATGATCACTGAGAGTGTCAAGAGTGCGGCCGGTGGCCACGTCCGTGAGCAGGACCACGCCCTCTTCGTCGCCCGTGGCCAGGATGGTTCCGTCAGGGCTGAACTCCATGGCCCACCTGCCCCGTTGGCCGTCCCAGGAGCGCAGGATCTCCCCGGTGCCCGTGTCCCACAGCCGAACCGTACCGCCGCTGCTGGTCGCGAGGGAGTCGCCGTCCGGGCTGAAAGCCAGCGACGTCACGGCCCTCAGCGTGTCTCAGGACGCGAACGGTTTTGTCCCCGGTGGTCATGTCCCACAAGCGAACCGTCCCGTCGTCGCTGCTGCTGGCGAGTGTGGTGCCGTCCAGGTTGAACGCGAGATCCGTCACGTTGTTCTCGTGCCCCGTGAGGGTCTGGACGGTGTCCCCGGTCACGGCATCCAGCAGGTGGACCGTGTCGTCGTTGCCGCCCGCGGCCAGGATGCTCCCGTCGGGGCTGTACGCGACCGCCCACACGGGTGCCGAGAAACCACTGATGACGTCTCTCATCGGCTGTCCGGCGGCCACACGGAGACTGTGCCGGGCCTCGGGGGTGTCGCTGATCCGGTAGGCCCGCACAGCCAGAAGCGCGGCGAGCTCCGGGTCACTCTCGAAGAGGCGCGAGGACTCGGCGGCCAGTTCCTTGGACAGGGCGACTCGCCCGCGTCCCTCGTTCTCGTTTCCCCACTCCCACAGGACAAGCCCCACGGTGAGGACAGCAAGCGCGAGGACGCCGGCCAGCGCCGCGACGAGTCCGCGGCGTATGCGAGCGGCACGCCGCCGGCGTTCCCGGCTTCCGTCGAGGAAGGCCGTGATGTGGCGGGGGAGGCCACGGGCCCTGGTCCAGTCACGTGCGGCAGCCAGGTCGCTGCCGTCCAGCAGATCACCGGGATGTCGGGTCCTGGCCCAGTGCGCCTGTCGTTCGCCGACGCGATGCAGCCAGCTATGGAACTCGTGGTCGGCAGCGACCCACTTTCGTAACGTGAACCAGTCCCGGATGAGGGCCTCGTGGATGAGCTCCGCCACCGGCTGTCCCGAGGCCTCGATGCGAGTGACGACGATGCGGCTGTTGGTCAGGACGGCGCGGACCTCGTCGAACGCGCCGGGGGCCGACGGGCCTTCGGTGGCCAGGGCACGGAGATCGTCCAGAGACCTCTGCACGCGGGTTGCCGGGGTGTTGTGCCCTCCCGGCCGGACGAGTGCCGTCAGAACCTGCCGGGCTGTCGTGCGCTGCGCTTCGGAGAGGGCGGCCAGGGCAGCACCGCACCATGCGGTCATGCTCCCGGTCACCCCACCGATCCCGCGGTAGGAACTGTGGGTCAGCAAGGCGTCGCTGCGTTTTTCCCACAGCTGGGTGAGCGTCACCTCCAGCACGGGAAGCGACGTCACCGGCACCTGATGCCCCGTCTGGCCCAGGGGGGCTTTCCCCAGGAGGTCATCGATGATCCGCTCGGGTAGGCCCTCCTCGAACTCGACGCGCGCGGCCTTGGCCGGCTCGCGGATGACGGCGCGGAGCTCGGGAACGCTGAGGGTGGCGGGTACGTCCACCACGCCGGGCCCCATGGCCGCCAGCAGCCCCGGAGCGAGTTCGGCGAGCCGGGGATAGAAGTCGTTACGCATCACCAGGATCACACTGGCCAGGTCCGGGACGTCGAGCGCCGCCAGCAACTCGTCGACGGGACCGCTCCCCGCGGCCGCGGGCGGATGGGCGTCGAGCGCCGCCAGCAACTCCTCGAACTGGTCGACGACCAGCAGGACATGCTCGCCGTCGGGCTCGGCGGCGAGCCGGCGCCGCATGGCGGGCACGATCCCGTCGGCCGCCGCACCCGGCAGGCCGGCTCTTTCCAGCTCGGCCAGCAGGTTGCCGCGGGGCCGCGCGACGACCGGCAGCCATCGGCTGCCGCGGGGCGGGGCCGACGGCTTGGCGCCGGCGACAGCCGGCAGCACGCCGGCCTGGATCAGTGAGGACTTCCCCGCCCCTGACGGGCCCAGCAGCAGCGCCCGCCGTTGAGTGGTCAACGTGGACAGCACCGTCTCCACCACCGCCTCACGCCCGTGGAACCAGCGGGCATCGTCGGCGGTGAACGGCTCCATGCCCCGGTAAGGGGAGAACCGCCGCTCGACGAGGGCCGGCCAGATCCCGCGTAGTTCCTCGGCGGGAGTGGCCACGGTGACGTCCATGACCCGACCCATGGGGTCCGCTCTGGTGATCTCCTTCACCATGCCGATCACCAGGCCGGTCACCTGGTCCAGGACCGGGGAGCCGCTGAACCCCACGGTGATGTCGTTCGCGTCGCTCAGCTGCAGACGCCTGCCCATCTCCTCCGTGGGTGGCAGGAGATGGAGAGCCGTCCCGCGCCCGAAACGGCCGTGCTTGTTCATGTCCGCAGGAAAGCCGAACGTGATCACCGGATGCCCGGAGCTTTCGGCTGCGGAGCCCAGCCGCAGCACGGGCGCGTCCACCGGCCAACCCGTGAGACCCACCATGGCCACGTCGTCGCCGTCCGACGACCGCCAGCCCTCGGCCAGGACCAGCCCTCGACGGCGCGGCGCGCTCGGCAGGGCGGGAAAGGCCACCTCGAGCGTGCCTCCGGGACCCGCCCCGCACGCCTCGGCCACGTGCGCGCACGTGACGAGCAACTGTTCCTCGACCAGGAAACCCGCCCCCACCACACGGCCGTCCGCCGTCATGATCTGCGCCGTCGCCTCGGTCAGCGTCGAAGCACCCGCCCGAGGCGTGTTTCTTTTCGGTATCCCCACCCCATCGTCCATGGTTCTAGCGCGTTCCCTCGATGTCCTCCTCCCTGCTCCACAACAAGCGCACCTTCACGTGGCACGCGGACTGGGCGCGGGTGACGACGACGCCCGCCTCGGCCGACAGGTCCACCCCGAACTCCACCTCGACCTCGGTCGGGCCCGACTCCCGCAACTGTTCCAGCACGACCCGGGCCGTCTCCCGGACGGGAGCCAGTGCGTTCTGGAGGGTTCGCGGCAACTCGCGTACCGCGTCCGCGACGTGCCCGGCCTTCACCAGCCCGGCCTCCCCCAGCTCCGCCGGCCCGGCCTCGAACAGAACCGCGCCCCCGCCCTCCAGCGGCATGCGTGCCACGCTCCCCATGAAGATCCCCATCCCCTAGATCATCTCAACTCCGGAATATCCGGAGAGAGTTCACCTGCAGAAGAGGGTACGCCGCCGGGTACGCCACGCTGTCGTCCAAGCACCTTCGGTCGGGGCGGCGGGTGGCGCAGGAGAGTGCGGCCGCGCCGCCTGGCCGGCGGCCCCCGCGCGAGGCCACCCCGCGCGGAGCGCGAGAAAGGGCGGGTGGGTGGGGGAAACCGCTCAGTCCGCCCGCCGCGTCGCGCATGCCACCGCCGTCGCCGCCCCCAACAACACCCCCGCCCCACCACACGGCAGCAACGGCCAGTCCACCGCCCCCTGTTGCGACCCGTCGATCAGCGTGCTGACCGCCGCGTTCGCGGGCGACGCGGCGCCCGCGAGGAGGGCGATCGCGGAGAGGGCGGTGACCGGGATCGACCAGGCGGGGCTGCGCAGCAGCGGCCGGTTGCAGAGCACGCCGAGCGCCGTGCCGAGCAGCGCGCACGTCAGCATCGCCAGCGTGCCGGCCGCCGCGGCCGCCGCCAGTGGCAGGGCGGTGTGGCGGTCGGCCGCGTGCGCGTCGCCGATCAGCAGCACCAGCAGCGTGCCGCCGGCGCCCAGCGCCACGGAGCTGGTCAGCGCCGTCAGCACGCCGGCCACCCTGACCCTGGCGCGGCCGGCGGCCGCGACCGCGCGGGCGCGGACCGCCGGCGGCTCCGCCGCCTGGCCGACCCGCACCAGCCAGGCCGCCGTCGGCAGCAGCGCCGCCGCGGCGAGGCCGAGCGATTCGAGCACCGGGTCGCCGGCCGGCACGCCGATCACCAGCAGCATCGCGTAGAGCAGCAGCGGCGGGAGCCAGCGGTGCGAGCGGACCACCAGGGCGAGCCGGTAGCGGACGAGGGCGAGCAGCACGGTCACGGGCGGGACTCCAGCGACCGGATGTGCCAGGCCGGTTCCGCCCGGAGCAGCGCCGCGAGGAGCGCGTCCGAGTGGCCGGGCGGCACGACGAACCGGACGGCGCCGTCCGGGAGTCGGCGGGTTCGCGGCTCGCCCGGCAGCCCGGGCGGCGGCTCGTGGCCCGGCGGGCCCACGGCCTCGATCAGCACCGCGGCCGCCGACCGCCCGGGGTCGGTGAGCCGGCCGCCCTCGACCCGCCACACCCTGGCGCCGGCGCCGGCGAGCCTGCCGGGGTCGTGGTCGACGAAGAGCACCGCGCCGCCGGCCGCGGTCCGGTCCTCGACGGCCGCGTCCAGGGCCCGTCGCGCGGTCCGGTCGAGGCCGGTCCACGCCTCGTCGAGGACCAGCAGATCGGGCCCGGCGAGCAGCGCCTGGGCGACGGCCACCTTCTGGCAACTGCCCTTGGACAGCTCGCTCATGGGCGTGTCGGCGTGCTCGGCCGCGCCGAGCAGCGCCAGCCAGCGCTCCCCCTCGGCGGCCGCGCGGCGCCCGTCGAGGCCGTGGACCCGGCCATGGGGGCACCTCCCAGCGTTAGCTGGGGGAGGGTGAGGTAGCGGTGGGCCGTCAGCGGCAGCGCGGGCGGGAACCGCTCGGGGACGTAGCCGACGCGCCGCGGCCGGCCGGTGATCCGGCCCTGGCTCGGCACGTCGAGGCCGGCGACGAGGCGCAGCAGCGTGGACTTGCCCGAGCCGTTGCCGCCGTCGACGCGGGTGAGTGTGCCGGGGCGCAGCTCCAGGTCGACGCCGCTGAGCACCCAGGGCCCACGGCGGCCGTAGCGCCGCGAGACCCCCTCGAGTCGCATCCAGCACCTCATCCCACATCCGGGCCCGTTCCTGAGCCCAAACCTCAGATCTAGCTCTGAACATCGACCAAAGGGATTCCCGACCCCCGGGGCCGGAGACAACTCTGCCACGGAGTACCGAAGTACCGAAGTTCACGAGGAACGGTTCCGGCAACCGAGGTCGTAGGGGGAGAGCGTGCCGCGACTGGGGATGGGGATCGGATGGCGGCCGGAGATCGCGGCCGTCGTCGAGGAGTTGCCAGGTATCGAATGGGTCGAGGTGGTCGCGGAGAACGTCTGCCCCGACCATCTGCCGGAGAGCCTGCGAAGGCTCGTCGGGCGCGGCATCACGGTGGTGCCGCACGGGGTGTCGCTCGGGCTCGGGGGCGCCGAGCGGCCCTCGCCCGGCCGGTTGGTGTCGCTCGCGTGGCTGGCGGAGACGCTCGACGCTCCGCTGGTCACCGAGCACATCGCCTTCGTCCGCGGGGGCGGGGCGCTGACCGGGACGCCGGCCGTGGAGGCGGGGCACCTGCTGCCCGTGCCCCGCACCCGCGACGGGCTGCGTGTGCTGTGCGAGAACGTGAGGATCGCCCAGGACGCGCTGCCCGTTCCGCTGGCGTTGGAGAACATCGCGGCGCTCTTCGGGTGGCCGGGTGACGAGTTGACGGAGGGGCAGTTCCTGACCGAGTTGGTGGACCGTACGGGGGTCGGGCTGCTGATCGACGTCGCGAATCTGCACACCAATCACGTCAACCGCGGGGAGGACCCGGCCACGGCACTGGACGGCATCCCGCTCGACGCGCTGGCCTATGTGCACGTGGCCGGTGGCGTCGAGCGGGACGGCGTCTGGCACGACAGTCACGCCCATCCGGTGCCGCCCGCGGTGCTCGACGTGCTCGGCGAGCTGTGCGCGCGGACGGAGCCGCCCGGGGTGCTGCTCGAACGGGACGAGAACTTCGGGCCGTTGGCGGAGTTCGCCGGCGAGCTGACGGCCATCCGCGAGGTGGTGTCGGGGGTCCGGCATGGTTGAGTCGACGCCCGAGTCCGGCGAACTCGACGCCGCCAGACGGCGGTTGGCGGCCCGGCAGGAGGAGCTGCTGGTCGCGCTCACCGCCGGCGGGCCGGTGCCCGAGGGTTTCGACGCGGTGCGGCTGCGGGTCCAACGGGACGCGCTGGCCGCCAAACGGGCTGGGGTGTTGGCGCGGGTGGCGCCGGAACTGCCCGAGATCCTGGGCGAGGGCTATCGGCCCGCGGTGCTGGCGTACGTCCGCACCCGGCCGATGACCGGCGGCTACCGGCAGGACGCCGTCGCCTTCGCCCGACACCTGCTGGCCGACGGCCGGTTGCCCGACGCGGCGACCAGGCGCGCCGTCGAGGCGTGGCTGCGCCAGCACACGGACGAGCCCAGGGGGCGGCTCGGCCGACTGCTCAGAAGAATGCGGTGATTGCCATGATCGTCTACATAGTGGTGGCCAGCGCGGTGCTGGCCCTGGTGTTGGCCCGGCTGCTGCTCGCCAGGGGCCGGGCGCTCGGCTCGCTGCCGGCGCCGGCCGAACCGTCGCTGGCCTCGCCCTACGAGGCCGCGTTCCTCGCCGGCGGTCCCGGCAGGGTGGCGGACACCGTGCTGTGCGCGCTGTACGAGAAGGAGCGGATCCTGGTCGACGGCACCACGTTGCACGTCGTGGAGCCGGTCGCCGACGACGCCCTGGAGCGCGAGGTGTTGGCCCAGTGCGGCGGCATCTGGGAGGCGCCGCTGCGGGCCGTCAGGCGCGGGGTCGCCGACTCGGCCGCGGTGGCGGCGATCGGCAAGGCCCTGGTGGCACGGGGGCTGCTGCTGCACCCGAACGAGCGGCGGAAGTGGCGGACGGCGGCCAGGAGCGCCGCCGGGTTCGGTGCGGTCGGGTTCCTGACCACGCTGGTCGTGCTCGTGGTGCTCGCGGCGTCCGACTCGTCGGGGACGGCCGGGATGGCCGTGATGCTGGTGGTGGCCGCCGGGGTGCTGATGACGAGCCTGGTGCTCGGCCCCGGCCGGTACACGCTGCCCGCGCCCGGCACCGTGGCGCTTTCGCGGTACCGCAAGGCGCACGCGGGCGCGACGGCGCTCGCCCCACTGGTCGCGGTGGGCGGCCTCGTGGCCCTGTACGAGCTGGAGCTGCGGACGCAGCTCATGGCGGCGGCCGCGGCGCCCGGGCTGCCGGCCGGCACCGGCTCGTCGGGTTCCGGTAACTCCTGGGGCTACGCCTGCGGTGCCACCGGCGCCACCATCGGTGACGGCGGATCGAGCGGGGGCGGCGACGGCGGGGGTTCGAGCTGCGGCGGCGGCAGCTCCTGCGGGGGCGGCAGCTCGTGCGGGGGCGGCGGAGGCTGTGGTGGCGGCTGCGGCGGCGGTGGCTGAGCCGCCGGCCGCGCCACCCGCGGCTCCCGGCCGGGTCAGGCCAGGTCGGCGACCAGCTCGGCCACGGTCTTGCGGCGGCCGGTGAAGAAGGGGATCTCCTCGCGGACGTGCTTGCGGGCCCTGGAGGCCCGCAGGTGCCGCATCAGGTCCACGATCCGGTGCAGCTCGTCCGCCTCGAAGGCCAGGATCCACTCGTAGTCGCCGAGCGAGAACGAGGCGACCGTGTTGGCCCTGACGTCCGGGTAGCCGCGCGCCATCTTCCCGTGCTCCGCCAGCAGTTCGCGCCGCTCCTCGTCGGGCAGCAGGTACCAGTCGTAGGAGCGGACGAAGGGGTAGACGCTCACGTAGTCGCGGGGCGTCTCGTCGGCCAGGAACGCCGGGATGTGCGACTTGTTGAACTCGGCGGGCCGGTGCAGCGCCATGTTGGACCAGACCGGCTCGAGGGCCCGGCCGAGCCGGGTGCGGCGGAAGCGGTTGTAGGCGTCCTGGAGGGCGTCCGAGGTCTCGGCGTGCCACCAGATCATGACGTCGGCGTCGGCGCGCAGCCCGGAGACGTCGTAGGTGCCGCGCACCACCACGTCCTTGGCGGCCAGCTGCTCGAAGAGCTCGGTGACCTCGTCCGCCTGGCCCGCCCGGTCCTCGGGCAGCGGCTCGCGCAGCCGGAACACCGACCAGAGGGTGTAGCGGATGGTGTCGTTGAGCTCCTTGGCGCGCTTGCCTGCGGACTTCTCCGGTGCGGTAGTCATGGCGCTATTCTCCCGCCTCCGCCGGCGGGCCGGTCACGGGGGCACCGCGCAGCAGTTCGGCGACGGCCCGCTGCGCCGAGGCGACGCAGGCGGGGATGCCGACGCCGTCGTAGGAGGCGCCGGCGAGGCGCAGCGCCGGCAGCCCGGCGAGGTAGCCGCGCACCCGGGCGACGCGGTCGGCGTGGCCCACGGTGTACTGCGGGAGGCCCTGGTGCCAGCGGGTCACCACGCTGTCCACCGGCTTGCCGGTGAGCCCGGCGGCCTCGCCCAGGTCGTCGAGGGCCGCCCGCACCAGGTCGGTGTCGTCCCAGTCGAGCGGGCCCTCGTCGCCGTAGCGGCCGACGGAGGCACGCAGCAGGAAGAGGCCTGGGTCGGCGGCGGCGGCCCAGTCCCACTTGCCGCTGGTGAAGGTGGCGGCCTTGATGACGCGGCCGTCGACGGCAGGCACCAGGAAGCCGCTGCCGCGCGGCAGCGTGGCGAGGTCCGCGCGGCGGAAGGCGAGGGTGACGATCGCCATCGAGGCGTACTCGACGGCGGCCAGCTCGCCGGCGGCGGCGAGCGCGGCGGCGGCCAGCAGCCGCGCGGCGGCCGCGGCCGGCACGGCGAGGACGACCCCG
>NZ_BAAGPR010000060.1:0-49315 GCF_054783955.1 Streptomyces mayteni
GGGCCACCGCACGCGGCTGGCGCGGCGGGCCGGGGCCGGAGGACGGCCGGGCGGCGCCCACCGGGCCCCGGCGCGCCGCCCCGAGCCTGCGCTGGCTCGACGGCGACGACGCCACCACGACCACCACGCCGCGCGGCGGGAAAGGGGACTGACGGATGGCCACGACACGCGAACGGGCGGACGCCTACGCCTACGACCACCTCCGCAGAAGCACCAGCGTCTTCCGCGGCGCGGACGAGGCCATCCTCGACCCCCGCCGCCGGCTGAACCGGGCGCTGGCCGGCGGAACGGCCATCGCCGTCCTGATCCTGGCCGGCTTCGGCGTCGTCGGCTGGCTCGGCGGCGGCCGGGGCCCGGCACTGCCCACGGCCGGCGCCGTCGTCGTCGGCGACGACGGGAACAGCTACGTCGTCAGCGACGGGACCGTGCACCCGGCGCTCAACCTCAGCTCGGCGCTGCTGGTCGGCGGCGGCCAGCTCACCAAGGTGCGGCAGACCACCCTCGACCAGGCGCCGCGAGGACTGCCCGTGGGCATCCCCGGTGCGCCCGACGCGCTGCCCGGCGCCGACCAACTCGTCGACGGCGACTGGACGTTGTGCGTCACACCGGCGGAGACCGAAGGGCCGCCCACCGCGACCGTGCTGTACGTGTCCGTGCCCGGCGTGGCGCCGGGCGACGGGGCGGCCGGCAGCACGGTGCTGGCGCGGACGGACGACGACGGTCTGTGGCTGCTCACCGAGGGCCGCAGGTACGCCCTGACCGAGACCGTGCGCGACCTGCTCGGCCTCCAGCGGGTGCGCCCCGTCCCGTTGCCTTCCGAGGTCGTCGAGACCGTGCCGGAGGGGCCGGAGATCGCCG
Source organism: Streptomyces mayteni (assembly GCF_054783955.1). Classification (NCBI taxonomy): domain Bacteria; kingdom Bacillati; phylum Actinomycetota; class Actinomycetes; order Kitasatosporales; family Streptomycetaceae; genus Streptomyces; species Streptomyces mayteni. The sequence goes on from NZ_BAAGPR010000060.1 coordinate 859, forward strand.
TCCAGGAGTCCGGCGGCACCGGCCGCCCGCCCGAGGCCGAACTGCCGTTTCCCGCCGAGGTCGGGGACCTGGCCCACACCGGGGCCGGCGGCGCGGAGCCGCAGTACTACCTGGTGCGCCCGGACGGCCTGGTGTCCGTCTCGCCGCTGACGCACGCGCTGCTGGGGGCCACCGCCGCGGCGGACCACGAGCTCAGCGGCACCCAGGCGGCCGCCGCCCCGCGCTCCGCGGAGCCGTCACCCGGGAACGCGGCGTGGCCCGACGCCCTGCCCACGGCGGCGGAACCGGGGCGCGACCAGCCGGTGTGCGTGAGCACCCCGCCCGGCAGCCGGCCGGGCGACGCGCCCTGGCAGGCCACCGTCCACCTGCCCGAGGCGATGCCGGAGCCGCCCGGGCTCACGCCGGTCAGCCCGGCCAACGGCGACCCCCTCGGCCTCCTCGACGCCGTCTACCTGCCGTCCGGCGCCGGCGCCGTCGTGCTGGCCACCACCTCGGGGGGCGCCGCCGGCACCCACACGCTGATCACCGACGCCGGGATCGCCTACCCGTTCGTCTCCCCCGACGCGGTGCGACGGCTGCGCTACGCGCCCGAGGACGCGCCCTCGATGCCGCGCGCCTTCGTGGACCTGCTGCCCCGGGGGCCGGAACTCGACCCCGAGGAGGCGGCCCAGGAGCGACTCGTCCCGACCGCGAGCGAGGACGAGGACGACGATGCCGACGACGCCGCGGAGAGCGAAGGAGAGCCGACGCCATGAGGGTTCCCACCGCGTGGACACACTTCGGCCGGGCCCGGCTGGTGGCCGTGGAGAGCGGCCTCGCCCTGCTCGTCGCCGGGCTCGCGTTCACCGACCGCGGGGGCTGGGCCCCGGCCGCCGCCGGAGCCCTCCTCCTCACCGGGGCGCTGCTGCGGCGCCAGGGGGCCTTCGCCGACCGGCGGTTGCTCGACCGGCTGCGGAGCGACGCCTTCGCCCCCGCGACGCCCGCCACCCCCACGCCGTCCACGCCGTCCACGCCGCCCGAGTCGGGGGACGAGGAACCGCTCGGTCTCGCGCACACGCTGCTCCCCACGCTGGACGTCACCGAGGTCGCCGACCGCAACCTGCCCGCCGAAGCCCCGGACCTCGGCGTGCTGTCCGACGGGCGTGGCTGCGCCGCGGTCCTCGCGTTCCCCGCCGGCACGCTGCCTGGACTGCCCGCCGCCCCCGTCCGCGACTGGCTCGACAAGGACCCGGCGCGGCCGGCCGCCGCCCAGCTCGTGGTCGAGCAGTTCGGCCTGCCGCCCCTGGACTTCCAGCACGGGTACCGGCCCACCGTCGCCTACCGCCAACTGCCCGGCGGCCCGCGGCCCGTGGCCGTGCGCTCCTGGCTGGTGCTGCGCTGCGAGAGCTTCGGCGAGCCCGCCGCCGCCGAGCGGCGCAGCGGCGGCACGGCCGGCACGCGGGCGGCGACGGCCGCCGCCACCGCCCGCATCCGCGCCCGCCTCGCCTCGGCCGGCGCCCCCACCACCCCGTTGAGCGCCCCCGAACTCCGCGACCTGCTGCGCGGGACCGGAGACGCGGCCGGCGAGGGGCGGGCGCTGCGGACCAGTTGGGCGGGCATCGACTTCACCCACTGCTCCGTCGCCGTGCCGGTCGCCTCCCAGGAGGAGTGGTCGCGGCTGCTGAGCGGCCTGGCCGGCTGCGCGGCGGAGCGCGTGGTCGCCGCCGCCACCTTCACCAGGGACGGCTCGGCGCTGCGGGTCCTGACCGCGGTGCGGGTGGTCAGCGTGATGGCCCAGCACGCGGCGACCGAGCGCGAGCGCCTGCTGCGGGCCGGGGTCCTCCCCGACACCCCGACCGACCAGCGGGCCGGACTGCTGGCCACCCTGCCCGTCGCCCACCCCTTCCGCTCGCTGGTCGAGACGGCCGGTATCGGCTCCCCTGGAGTGCCACGATGAACCTCCGCGACCACCCGGAACCACCCACCACGCACTGGCGGGACGACGACACCGGGGCACCCTTCCGGCTCACCTGGGCCGACGCCGGCGTCCACCTGGGCACCAACCGCGACGGCCGGGTCGTCACGCTGCCCGCGGGACCGGCGCCGACCCGCATCGCGGTCCTCGGGGAGTCGCTGTTCGGCCGCCTCTTCGGCCTCCGGATGCTGGCCGTCGGCGCCCGGGTCACGGCGGCCACCCGCGTGCCCGACCAGTGGCGCCCGCTCGCGCGGGTGGCGGCCGACCGGCTGACGGTCGCGGACGGCGTGGCCGCCTGGCCGCCCGGCCCACCGCCCGCGCCGCCCGCTCAGGAGGGCGGCCCGCAGGCCCTCGTCTGCGACCTGCGCCGCCCGCCGTCCGCCGCGCTGGCGAACGCCCCCTGGCGAACGGTCCTGCACGTCACCAGGGACGCGCCCCGCCGCTCGTACTTCTGGTCGGCGCCCGACGCGCTGCTCGCCCTCGACGCCCGCTTCGCCGACACGACGGGCCGCCTCCTCGGTGAGGAGGCGGCCCGTCGGACCGCGAGTCTTTCCCCTGGCGAGATCATCCTCTTCCGCCCCACGGGCACGGAGATCCTCCGCCCCGACATCTCCCCGGCGGAGACGACCCTACTGACCCCGGGCCACGCGTGAGGACGCCGCCGAGAGCCGCCGGACGGCCCGCCGCGAGACCTGGTCCGGGTTTCCCCGGGCCGCGAGCTGCCAGGCGGCGGTGCCGCAGGCGGTGGCGAGGAAGGCGAGGACGAGCGCGGGCCGCCGCCACTGGTGCCAGGGGGCGGTGGGCTGGTCGGCGGGTTCCGGGGTGGGAGCTCGGTGCGGTGCCGGGTGGTGGGCCAGGGCGGCGACCGCGTTCCGGGCGAGGAGCCAGGAGCGCACGGTCTGTTCGTCACCGGTGCAGGCACGGACGAAGGCGGCGAGCAGTTCCTCGCTCGGCAGGGTGTGCCGGGAGAGCGCGCCGGCCAGCGTGCTGGACGGCAGGAAGTCCCCCGCGTCCCGGGCGCGGGCCGCGATCTGTCGGTAGGTCATGCCCGACTGGTCCTTCAACCGGTGCATCTGGCGGATCAGTTCGGCCGGAGTGGAGACGGCCTCGGGTCGCATGGTGCGGATGTCGGTCATCGGTCCTCCCGAGGACATGGAATGCCGGGGTCCCGGGGCACCGAGACCGTGGAGGGCCCGCGGTGCGCGGGCCGTCGGAGTCCGTCGCCTGTCCGCGACGGCCGCGGCCCAAGGAATCTGAACAGCCATGTCCTCAAATCCCCCCGTGAAGAGCCGTGTTCCCCCTCCAAGGTCCGCTCGCGACCTTGAGCTTTCCCTGTACCGACCTTGCACCGGGTGCCTGGACCTCCCGCCGGTCGCGGCCCGGCGGGAGGCCGCGTCCCTCAGAGCGGGGCCGAGTCCGTCAGGACGACGACGAGCCGGTCGCGCAGCTGGTCGGCGTTGGGGTGGCCGACGGTGTCCAGGATGGCGAGGGCCTCGTTCCAGGCCCGGAGCGCGGCCGGGGTGTCGCCGGCCGCCTTGTGGGTCTCGCCGAGCCGGGTGAGCGTCTCGGCCTCCCAGTACCGGTCGCCGACCTCCTGGTAGAGGTCGATGGCGTGCCGGTAGCAGTCGGCTGCCTCGGCGTGGTCGCCGTGCCACTGGTAGGCGCTGCCGAGGGTGTCCCAGGTGGCGGCCTCGCCGGTCCTGTCTCCGATGTCCCGCAGGATGGCCAGCGCCTGGCGGCACTGCTCGACGGCCCGCTCGTGGTCGCCGAGCCGCGTTCTCGACCAGGCCCCGGCGTTGAGGGCCCGTGCCTCGCCCACCACGTTGCCGCCGGCGCGGAACAGCGCCAGGGCCCGCTCGACGTTGTCGAGGGCCTCCCGGTGACGGTTCTGCTGGTCGAGCAGCCAGCCGAGGGAGAGGTGGGTGCGCGCCTGCTCGCCCTCGTCCCCGAGTTCGCGGAACAGGGCGAGGGCCAGGCGGCCGTGGTCCTCCGCGTTGGCGTGCCGCCCGAGCCGGGTCTCGATCCGGGTGAGGGCGCGGTGCGAGAGCGCCTGGCCGAGGACCTCGCCCGCCCGCTCGGCGGCCCGCAGCCCGGTGGTGACCGAGCTCAGCCATTCGTGGAGGTGGCCCTGGGCGGCGTGGAAGTGGGAGAGGACCCAGGTGAGCCGCCAGGTGTGGATGTCGAGCCCGGCCCTGGTGGTGGCGTCGATGAGGGTCAGGAGCACCGGGTGCTCGGTGGTGAGCCAGCCGAGACCCTCGGCGGCGCCGGCCGGGCGTTCTGGCACGACTCCCGGCTCGACAGGACCGAGGTCGATCCCCGACCGGTGTTCGTCAAGCTGGCCGACGGCCGCGCTCGCGGTGTGCGTGTAGTGGCTGACGACGCGGCGCAGCGCGGCGTCGCGTTCCCCGTCGCCCTGCCCGCCGCCTCGCCCGTCGCCTCGCCCGTCGCCTCGCCCGTCGCGTTCCGCGTCGTGGGCGGCGTCCTCGGCGAGTTCGACGGCGTAGGCGCGGATCAGGTCGTGGAGCGTGTAGCGGCCGGGTCGGTGTTCGGCGACCAGTTGGGCGCGGACCAGTTCCCCGAGCGCGGCCCGGGCCCGCGGGGCGGCGACCCCGGCGAGGCTGACCGCGGCCGACCGGCTGAGCTCCGGGCCCGGATGGACGCCGAGCAGCCGGAACATCCGGGCGGCGTCCCGGCTGAGCGTCCGGTGGGACGAGGAGAACACCGACCGCAGTCCCAGCGCGGTGCCCGCCAGGCCGAAGGCGTCGAGCCCGCCCTGGCCCTCCCGCAGCTCGTCGGCCAGCATGGTCAGGCTGAACTCGGTGTGGGTGGCCGCGCGGGCGGCGACGACGGCCAGCGCGAGCGGCAGTCCCGCGCAGGCGGCGACGATCGCGTCCGTCGCCCTGGGCTCGGCGGCCGTCCGGCGCTCGCCGAGCCGGCGGGTCAGCAGGGCGCGGGCGTCGTCGCCGCCGAGCACGGCCGGCGCGACCGGCAGGGCGCCGTCGGCCGCCACCAGCTCCGGCATCCGGTCCCGGCTGGTGACGAGCACCGCGCACGCGGCCGATCCGGGAAGCAGCGGGCGGACCTGGTCGGCGTCGCGGGCGTTGTCCAGGACGATCAACAGGCTCCGGTCGACGACGAGGCTCCGGTAGAGCCTGGTCTGGGCCTCGGGGTCGTCGGGCACCGCGTCGCTCGCCACACCGAGCGAGTCGAGGAAGCTCCGCACCGCCCCCTGGGGCGGGAGGGGCTCCTGGTGCGGTTCGAAGCCGCGGAGGTTGAGGTAGAGCTGCCCGTCGGGGAACCGCGCCGCGTTGTCGTGGGCCCACCGCAGGGCGAGCCAGGTCTTGCCGATGCCGCCGATACCGCTGAGCACGGCCACGCCGCCGCCGGTCAGCGTCTCCGTGAGCCGGACGAGTTCGCGCTGGCGGCCCACGAACTGGTCGGGCGCGGCGGGCAGTTGCCGCGGCAGCGGAGCGGGAGCCGGCTTCACGGCCGACGGCGGTGACGGCGGTGACGGCGGTGACGGTGTGACCAGCGGGACGGGGCGGTCGGCCGGCGGGTCGAGGTCCTGGCCGCCGTTGAGCATCCGCTGGTGGAGATCGCGGAGGTCGGGGCCCGGGTCGATGCCCAGTTCTTCGGCGAGGTGCTGCCGGGTCCGGTGGAACTGGTCGAGGGCGTCGGCCGAGCGGCCGCACCGGTAGAGCGCGAGCATCAACTGGCCGGCCACGCGCTCGTCGAAGGGGTGCTCGGCCGCCCTGGTGGTCAGCGTGGTCAGGAACTCGGTGTGGCGGCCGGCTCCGAGCATCGCGTCGGCGTGGTCGAGCTCCGCGGCCCACCGCTCCGCCTCGAGTAACTCGCGGACGCCGTCGAGCCAGGGGGAGCTGAGGCCGGCCAGCGGCTCGCCCCGCCACAGCCCGAGACCCTCCTCCAGCAGCGCCAGCGCGGCCCGGCCTTCGGCGGCCGCCCTGGCCCTGGCGGTCAGGCCGCGGAAGCGGTGGAGATCGACCGCGTCCTCGTCGACGGCGAGCAGATAGCCGGCGGTCGTCCTGGTGAGCCGGCCGCCGTCCGGGCCCAACATGCCGCGCAGTCTGGAGAGATAGGCGTAGAGCGTGTCCCTGGCCCGACGCGGCGGGACGTCGCCCCACACGCGGTGCAGCAGTTGGTCGGTCGACACCGGGCGGCCGAGGTCGGTCAGCAGCGCCGCGAGCACACTCTGCTGCCGGGCGTGACCCAGCGGCATGAGCCGGCCTTCGACGTGTGCCTCCAGCGGACCCAACAGCCAGAACGTCACCATGCCCCGTGTTTCCCCTCCGTGCCGTTCCACCCGCGGCGGAACGTGTTCGGACCCAGCACATCACTGATCTGACCTGCCGCATCAAGGTTTCCGCAAGGTCGCGGTCGGCGGGTGTGCGGGGCCGGGGGCCCGCGGCCGCCCTCTCCCAGCAACTCGCCGTCCTGCGCCGGGCGAACCTGGTCACCACCCGCCGCGAGGGCTCCGCAGTCCACTACCGGCTCGCCAACGACGAGCTGGCCGAACTCCTGCGCGTGGCCCGCGGCATCCTCACCGGCGTCCTCCAGAGCCAGGCCGAACTGCTGGCCGGCCTGCGCGCCGCCCCCCAGTAGCGGGCGGTCACCCGGGCCGCGCCGCCGGTGCGGTCATCGCCCGCGGGCGGCGCGTTGGCGGGTCATGGCGTGCATCAGGTGTTCCAGCGGGCCGCGGCCCAGGAAACGACGCCAGAGGAGGGCCACGGCCGCGGTGACGACCACGAAGCCGGCCAACACGGGCAGCCTGCGGTCCAGTTGCTCCATGCCCAGGAACTCGATGGCCAGCAGATGGCCCACGTAGGCGCTCAGCGACATGCCGCCCACCGCGATCAGCGGCGCGGCCGCCCGGTGGGCGGCCGGCCAGCGGTCGAGGGCGGTCAACGCGGCGGCGATCACGGAGATCGCGACCCCGGCGTTGCCCAGCGTCGCGAAGGTGGTCTCGGTGTGCGGGGCGCCGACCAGCAGCCAGGCCGGGTCGTCCGTGACGACGGTGATCTCGGCCTCTGACCACCAGGCGCTCGGCGCGCCGCTGATCCACACGACGTAGGGGAAGAGCTGGAGCGCCAGCCACGAGCCGCCGTAGCCGAGCAGCGCGAGCGCGGGACCGACCACCAGGAGCCTGGCACGCACCGCCGCGGCGGTGAGGTCGAGCCGGCCGAGTGCCATGCCCACGAGGAAGAACGGCAGCCAGGCCGGCACCGGGTAGTTGCCGGTGATCAGCAGGTCGACGACGCCGTCACCGCCCAGCCGGCTGGCCGGGTCGTGCGCGTACACGGCGCGCGCCCAGCCGGCGAGCCCGCCGGTCTCCTCGTACGTCAGGCCACGGAGCAGGTAGAGGAGTTGCGGGCCCACCAGCGCCGAGCCGGCGGCGATCGGTACGAGGGTCCTGGCGGGCAGCCGGGTGAGCGGCAGGGCCAGCAGCAGGCAGAGCCCGTAGTAGGGGAGGATGACCGCTATCGGTGTTCCCATCCTCGTCAGCAGGGTGCCGGCGACGATCAGCACGCCGGCGCGGATCGCGATCCTGACCAGCGCCCGCACCCGCTCCCCACCGACTTTCGGGGTGGGGCGACCGGCGAGGTACGCCAGGGTTATCCCCGCCAGCACGGCGAACAGCGCGGAGGAACGACCCCGGGTCAGCTCGGCGAAGAAGGCCGAGGCGCCGCCGAACGCCGGGTCGGGGGCGAGGTGCGCGGTGAACATCCCGAAGACCGCGAGCCCCCGGGCCAGATCGAGCCCGACGAGCCGGACCGTGGACGGCGGCCCGACCGGCCCCCTCGCCGTCTCGGCCGTCTCGGCCGTCTCGAGATTCCCGGTCATGCCCCCAGTATCCGCGTCCGCACCACCCACGACAGCGTCAACTCGGGCGTCGGGCGGGGGACATGGCACCGGAGGCCGCGGGCGGCGCGGCGTTGGGGCGGTGGCGTCTGGACACGGCGAGGAGTTCGGCGGCCGGGCCGGCCAGCGGGCGTTCCGCCGCCCAGACGGCGCGCAGCACCCGGCGCAGTTCGAGGCCCTCGACCTCGACCGCCACCAGGCGGCGGTCACCGAGATCGGTGCGGACGGCGAGCTCGCTGATCACCGCAGGTCCCGTGCCGGCGATCACGGCGTTGCGCACGGCCGTCGCCGAACCCAGCTCCAGCAGGGGCCTGGGCTCGGCCGCGCCCGCTCGGCGCAGCGCCTCGTCGAGGGTCTCGCGGGTGCCGGAGCCGCGCTCCCGCAACACCAGCGGCGCCGCGGCGAGTTCGGCGACGCTCAGCGGGCGCCGGCGCCGCGCCCAGGGGTGGTCGGGCGCGACGACCACGAGCAGCCGGTCGTGGGCGACCCGCCGGGTGGGCAGCCCGGCCGGGGCCCGCGGCGACTCGACGAAGCCGAGATCCACCACGCCCTCGCGCAGCAGCTCCGGGACGTGCTCGCTGTTGGTCACCTGGAGCCCCACGTACAACTCGGGCCGCAACCGCCGCAGTTCGCCGAGCCACCCCGGCACCAGGTACTCGGCCACCGTCATGCTCGCCGCGACCCGCAGCTCGGCGTCCCGCTTGGTGCGCAGCGCCTCAGCGCCGGTGAGCAGGGCGTCCAGGTCCTGGAGCACCTGCTGGGCCCAGCCCGCCACCGCCCGACCGGCGTCGGTGAGCCGGGATCCGCGCCGCGACCTCTCCACCAGCACCAGGCCCAGCCGGCGCTCCAGGGTGGACAGCCGCTTGCTGGCCGACGGCTGCGTGAGGCCGAGCCGCGCCGCCGCCCCGCTCAGGCTCCCCACGTCTCCGACGAGGACCAGCAGGCGCAGCGATTCCAGGTCGGGCAGCTGGCTCATCACCCCAGGGTAGGGCCGCCGGTCATGCCGCGGGGGAATGACATCCCACCGAATCGACCGCTACCGCGCCCCGCGCCGCGCGAAGACGATCAGGACATGAGCGGTGCGGGACTCCTCGTCGGGCGGCGGCTCCCGGAGCTGGCCCCCGGGCTGTTCGCGGTGTCCCTCGGCACGGCCGCCGCGTTCTGCCTCAACGCGCTGCTGCCCGCGGTCAGCGCGCTCACGGTCGCGGTGGTGCTCGGGGTCGCCGTCGGCGGCCGCCTGCCGGCGCGGACCAGGGAGGGTCTCGCCTGGGCGACGCGGCGGCTGCTGCGGCTCGGCGTGGTGCTCCTCGGCCTCCAACTCGGGCTCGGCGAGGTCGTCGGGCTCGGCGCCGGCCGGGTCCTGGCGGTCGTGGTCACCGTGCTGGTGGCCTTCTTCGGCACGCTGCTGCTCGGCCGGCTGATCGGGGTGTCGCGGGGGCTCGCGCTGCTGGTGGCGACCGGATTCTCCATCTGCGGGGCGTCGGCGATCGCGGCGATGGACAGCGTCACCGAGAACGACAGGGAGGACGTGGCGACCGCCGTCACCCTCGTCACGCTCTACGGAAGCGCCGCGATCGCGCTCGTGCCGTTCTTCGGCCAGGCGCTGGGCATGACCCCCGAGCACCTCGGGGCCTGGGCCGGGCTCTCCGTCCACGAGGTCGCCCAGGTCGTCGCGGCCGCCTCGCCGGCCGGCGCCGGGGCGGTCGCCCTCGCCGTCGTCGTCAAGCTGACCAGGGTCGTGCTGCTCGCCCCGATGGTCGCCGGCGTCAGCGTCGTGTGGCGCCGACGATGCGCGGCGGCCGGGACGGGGAAGCGGCCGGCGCTCGTCCCGCTGTTCGTCGTCGGCTTCCTGGCGATGATGCTGGTGCGCAGCGGCGGACTCGTCCCCTCGACCGTGCTGTCCGGCGCCGAGGTCGTCACCACGCTGCTCTTCGCCGCCGCGCTCTTCGGCCTCGGCAGCGGCGTCAGGATCGGCGCGCTGTTCCGCGCCGGCCGGCGCGGTCTCGCGCTGGGGGCGCTGTCCACGCTGCTGGTCGCGGCCGTGGGGTACGGCGCGCTGGCCGCCGTCGGCGGCTGAGGGCGGGGCGGCCCCGGCGGCGACCTGACGGCCGCCGCCGGGGCCCGCCGGTCAGCAGCAGGTGTGCGAGGCGTGCTCCTCGCGGTGCCACCAGTAGCGGTCGTGGGCGGGGGACTGGGGGACGTCGGGCAGGGTCGCGTGGGTGACGGTGGCGGCGGACGCGGTGCGGGCCGCCGTCGTGGCGGTGGCCAGCTCGTCGACCTGGTGCACGGTGCCGCCCAGCACGACCTGGCGGACGGCGGCGGCCGCCGCGATGTCGGTGAGCGGGTCGCCCTCGACCAGCGCCAGGTCGGCGAGCTTGCCAGGCTCGACGGTGCCGAGGTCGCGGCTGACGCCCAGGGTGCGGGCGCCCTCGACGGTGGCCGAGCGCAGCGCCTGGTACGGGCTCACCCCGTACCGCACCATGGCCTGCAGGTTCAGGTGGTAGTAGACGGCCGGCGGGACGAGCGGCGAGTCCGTGCCGACGGCGACCCGGCCGCCGCCGTCGAGCAGCCGGCGGATCGTCTCCACGTGCCGGCGGACGAACTCGGTCTCGGCCACCGGCTCCCTGGCCAGCGCGGCCTCGACGCCCTCGGCGAACTCCGCGTACTCGGCGGGGGAGAGCAGCGCCGTGAGGCGGGGGTCGTTCACCGCCCACTGGGCGTACCGGTAGAGCGCGCCCCGCACCGAGGGCAGCCCGAGCCCCGAGAGACCGAGGGTCGGGGTGACGGACATCCCGGAGGCGGCCAGCGGTCCCGTCACGTCCTGGTAGGTGTGGCCGAGGTGGGTCTCCTTCTGGCGGCGCCCGTAGCGGCTGGTGCCGCCGAGGTGCTCCACGCCGTCCCCGCCGAGGGCGAGCGGCCCGAACAGGTAGTGCGAGGTGGCGGGCAGGCCCAGGCGGTGGGCGCCCTCGATGGCCTGGCGTTGCAACTCGTAGGGCAGCCGCACGTACACCTTGACCAGGTCGTGGCCGAGCGCCTCCGCCTTGTCGAGCTCGCGCCGCAGTTCGGCGCGGCTGGTGATCGGGCGCCCCGAGGAGTAGTAGACCCGGGAGCCGTCGACCAGGTCGCCGGCCGAGAACACCCGGGGCCCGGTACGGCGTCCCGAGTCGACGGTCTCCTTGGCCTCGACGGCGTGGTAGTGCGCCGTGCCAGGGGAGCGCACGGCGGTGACGCCGAAGGACAGCCAGAGCCGGCTCGTGGCGTCGCGCTCCCACGGCCCGTGTTCGTGGACGGCGATCAGCCCCGGCATGGCGGTGAGGTGGGAGGCGTCCACGATCCGGTCGCCCGGCCTGGTGCGGCCGCGGCCGCGCGGGGAGACGTCGGCGATCCGGTTGCCCTCGATGGTGATGTCCACGTCGCGGCGCGACGTGGCCTCGGTGCCGTCCCACAGGGCGCCGGCCCGGATCACGGTGCGCCCCGACGGTTTGGCCGCCCGCCACGAGAGACGCAGCGGGACGGCGCGCGCCCGGCCGCCGCCGGCGGCGTCGGCGAGCCGCAGCCGGCCGTCGGAAAGGTAGAGCAGCGAGCGGGAGTCGCCGCTCCAGCTCGGCGCGTCCGCGGTCTCCCCGTTGAGCTCGCGGGGATCGCCGGTCGGCCGTCCCGCGGCGTCGGCCGCGCTGATCCGGAGCGTGCCGCCGACGACGTAGGCGACCTGCCGGCCGTCGGGCGAGTGGACGGGCCCGGCGTCGACGCGGTTGCCGAGCGAAGCGCCGGGCACCGGCTCGCTGTAGTGCGCCTCGCCGGTGGCGAGTTCGACGGTGAGGATGTGGTTGCGGCCCTCGCGGAAGCGCGGCGTGACGGGCACCAGGACGGCGGCGGACAGGTGCCGGCCGTCGGCCGAGAAGCTGGGCCGGCCAGGGGAGTTGAGGGGGCCGGCGACCTTGCGGACGGCTCCGCCCTCGACGTCGACCGTGTACAGGGTGCCGGAGTCGCCGACGAACGCCACCGACGAGCCGTCCGGGTGGAACGTGGGGGAGCCGGCGCTGCCGCCGAGGGCCGTGAGCTGGCGTCGGCTGTCGCTCGCGGTGTCGTACAGCCACAGCTCCACGGCGTCGCCTGCGCGGTCGCTGGCGTACACCAGGGCGGTGCCGTCCGGGGACCAGGCGGGCGAGGTGTTGTGGTGCCCGTCGGCCACCACGGCCCGCGGGGTGTCGCCGCGGCGCATGATCCACAGGTCGCCGAGGGCGGCGAAGGCGACCCGGCTGCCGTCGGGCGAGAGCGCCGGGCTGACGACACCCCTGACCTGGCGCGGGTTGGTGCGGTCGAAGTCCCGGGCGGTGGGCCGCTCCGCGACGCGGGGCAGGGTGAGCCGGGCGGTGAACGCGACGTCCTCGACCGCGCCGCCGAGGGTGCGGCGCCGCGGCTTTCCGTCGGCGGTGTAGAGGAGTCGGTCGTCCGAGATCCAGCGGGCGGGGAAGGGGAAGACGTCCTCGCCCTCGTCGCTGACGGTCTCGCCGTCGACGACCAGGGCGGTGCCGGCCGAGGTGAGGTGGACATAGGCCAGGCCGCCGGCTTCCGGGGAGTCGGCGGAGAAGGCCGGTGCGAGGGAGGGGCCGGCGAGGAAGCCGTCGGGGACGGTGGCCAGGGTGCGGCGCCGGCCGGCGGAGTCGACCAGCTCGATCGCCCGCGGCGCGCTGCCGGTGCCCGAGGTGAAGGCGATCGCGGAGCCGTCCGGGGTCCAGACCGGCTGGCCCTCCTGGGCCGTTCCCTCGGTCCAGACCTCGCTCTCGCCGCCGTCCGCCGGCAGGACGTGGACGGCGTAGCGGCCGCCGGTCTCGACCGCGCAGGCTATCCGGGTGCCGTCCGGGGAGAACCGGGGTTCGCGGTGGTCGGCCGCTCCGCTGGTCAGCCGGCGCAGCCCGGTGCCGTCCGTGTCGACGAGCCAGAGGTGGAAGTTGCCCTCGGTGTAGGAGACGAAGACGATCCGGCGGCCGTCGGGCGAGAAGTCCGGCTCGGTCGCCTCCTGTTCGACGCCGGTGAGGCGGGTCGCCTCGCCGCCGGAGGCCGGCACGGTCCAGAGGAGGTTGAGCAGGTCGAAGGCGATGGTCCGGCCGTCCGGGGAGACGGCGGCCGAGGCGTTGGTCATCTCGGTGACGGTGACCCGCTCCTCCCGGGAGCGGTTCCGTCCCTCCTGGGTGGCCGCCGCGGCCGGCGTCTCGAACGCCGCCGCCCCGCCGCCCAGCAGGAGGGCTCCGGCCGCGGCCTGCCCGCCACGCTTGGTGAAGGTCCTTCGGGTGATCTCCAAGACCCCTACCTCCTAGATCAGTTGCATCCGGGAGACCGTAGGGCGTTTTTCGGCCACGTGGGTATATGCGTTCGGAAATTGCCACGGGAAAGTAACGTGCGGCACACGAGGCCCACCGGGCCCCGTGGGGGCCCGGTGGGCGAGGGGTGGGGATCAACGCCCCACGGCTCAGGTGAAGTTCACGTCGCTGCAGATGAAGTAGGTCTGGTCCAGGTGCGATGCCTGCCAGATCGTGTAGACGATGTGGTGGCCGCTGCGGCCCGGGGCGCTGACGTCGAAGGTGATGTCCTGGGCCGGCGGGTAGCTGCCGGTCGTCGCCACCCGTTCCAGGTCACCCCAGCCCAGGGCGTCCGTGGTGGGGTCGAAGCCCTGCCGGGTGACGTACACCTCGAAGAAGTCGGCGCCGTGGCTGGCCGTGTCGTACAGGTGGACGCTGAAGTTGTTGCCGACGTCCGTCGTGGTCCAGGCGCCCGGCCGGTCGAGCGAGGTGGCGAGGCCACCCTGGGCGTCGTTGGCGCTGCACAGCTTCCCGTCGGGGATCGCGGGCTGCCAGTTTCCGGCCAGGTTCTCCCGGTACAGGCTCATCCAGTTCCACATGGTGTTCGGGTTGGCCTGGAAGGCCTGCCAGCACATGGGGTCTTCCTGCGCCATGGCCGGATTCAGGTGGTCGTTGCCCCAGCGCTCCCAACAGCCGTAGCTGCGGGACGCGGGGTCCACGATCGAGCCGTGCGCGCTGGCCGACTCGGTCCAGGGGCCGATGAACAGCGCGAGCAGGGCGACGATGCCGGCCAGCACCGTCGAGACCACCCGCGGCGTTCGGCGGCGTGTGGGGGTGTCTGCGTACATTGCGCGGTCTCCGTCTTCCGGAAGGGTGTGGGGGGTCAGGGTTTTCCGGTGCGGGAGCGCTCCCAATCCCGGGACCGTAGCCGAGGAAACACCGGCGAAACAGTCCCCTTCTCCGCCAACTTCGGCCCCCGGCCCCCGGGTCGGGGCGGAGGGGCCTGGCGGCGGTGGGCCGTGGCGGCGGTGTTCCCGTCGGCCGTCGGGACGCCTACATTCTGTGCCATGTCGACCAAACCTGGATTACCTGGATTACCTGGATTACCCTCGCGGCGCGGGGTGTTGCGCGCCGCCGCCGCTGCCGGGGCGGTGGGGCTGGCCGGTGGGCGGGCCTTCGCGGACGGTGCCGCGCCCGAGCTGCCCGCCGGGCTGACCGCGCACCGGCTGCCGTATGTCAACTGGGCCGGCGAGATCGCCCATCCCGGGCTGTGGACCTGCGCGCCGCGCACCGCCGCCGAGGTCGTCGAACTCGCCAACTGGGCGCGCGCCGAGGGCTGGCGGCTGCGGCCGCGGGGGAAGGCGCACACCTGGTCGCCGCTGACCATCACGCCCGACACCGCCCCGGAGGCCCGGGTGTTGCTGGTCGACACGACGGCGCACCTGACGGCGATGGAGCTGGTGGCCCCGCCGCCCGGCGCGCCGGGGGCGGTCAGGGCGGGGACCGGGGTGACGCTGGAGACCCTGATGGGGTTCCTCGCCGAGCACGGTCTCGGCGTGACCAACACCCCCGCGCCCGGCGAGTTGACGCTCGGCGGCACGCTCGCCATCGACGCGCACGGCACGAGCGTCCCGGCGGACGGCGAGACGCCGCGGCCTGGCCACACCTACGGCACGCTCAGCAACCTCGTGCTGGCCGTGACCGCCGTGGTGTGGGACGAGGCGAGCGGGGCGTACGTGCTGCGCACCTTCGAGCGCGGCACCGATCCCGAGTGCGACGCGCTCGCCGCCCACCTGGGGCGGAGCTTCGTGGTCGAGGCGGTGCTCCAGGCCGGCGAGGAGAGCGCGATGCGGTGCGTCAGCCGGGTCGACGTCCCGGTCGACGAGCTGTTCGCCGCGCCCGGCAGCCAGGCGGCGGCCGGCGGGCGGACGTTCGCGGACTTCCTGGCGGCCGGCGGGCGGGTGGAGACCATCTGGTTCGCGTTCACCGACCGGCCCTGGCTGAAGGTGTGGAGCCTCAGCCCGCAGCGGCCGGCGACCTCGCGTCCGGTGCTCGGGCCCTACAACTACCCGTTCTCGGACTCGGTGCCCACCCCCGTGTCGCGGCTCGCCGGGCGGCTGGTGGCCGAGGGCGCCTGGTATCTCGCGCCGACGCTCGGCGCGTTGCAGTACACCGTCGCGGCGACCGGCCTCACGGCCACGCTCGCCGGCGACCTGTGGGGCGCCTCGCACCACCTGATGTTCTATCTGCGGCCGACGACCCTGCGGGAGACGGCCAACGGGTACGCCATCCTCACCCGGCGGTCCGACGTGCAGCGGGTGATCGCGGAGTTCGCCGGCTTCTACCGGGAGCGCCTCGAAGCCTGGGCGGCGGCCGGGCGGTTCCCGGTGAACGGGCAGGTCGAGATCCGGGTCGGCGGCCTCGACCAGCCGGCCGACGTGGCCGTGCCGGGCGCGCGGCCGCCGCTGCTCTCGGTGGTGCGGCCGCACCCGGACCACCCGGAGTTCGACTGCGCGGTGTGGGTGGACGTGCTGACGCTGCCCGGCACCCCCGGCGCGGCCGAGTTCTACCGGGAGTTGGAGCGGTTCTGCCTCGCGACGTTCGACGGCGGCCACGCGCTGACCCGCGTCGAGTGGTCGAAGGGCTGGGCCTACACGGAGACCGCCGCCTGGGCGGACCGGGAGGTCATCGGGACCGCGGTGCCTGGCTCGTACGGCGCGGGCCAGTGGGCCGAGGGCACCGAGACGCTGCGCCGGCTCGACCCGCACGGCGTCTTCGGCAACGCGTTCCTCGACGACCTGACGACCTGACGACCTGACGGCTCCCCGCGGCTGAACGGGGCACGGCGCGGTGTCAGTCGTCCACGCAGCAGCCGAAGTCCTGGCCGTCGCGGTCGTCGTACTCCTGCCGTGACTCCGTCTGCTCGCTGCCGAAGACGACGTTCCCGGCCGCCAGTTGCTCCGGCCGGAACGTCAGGTAGCCGCGGCCGCCCCAGGCGAAGTCGGCGCGCAGGAGGTACGTGGCCGCGGCGTCCAGGGGGACGGTCAGGGGGTGGAGCGTCGTGTAGCCCTCGGTCGCGACGCCGAGGCGCACCTCGCGCGACGGCCCGCTGGGCCCGGCCTCGACGCGCCACAGCAGGAACTGCTTCTCGAACTCGATGTTCTCGCCCACCAGATGGAGGCTCAACTCGACGATGCCGTCGTCCTCCGAGCAGACGCGTTGGCCGACGACCGGATCGGCGGCGTCGCCCTGGATGTAGAGCATGTTGTACGGGGGTGTGCACGCGCTTGACAGGAGTGCCAGACAGAGGACGGCTAACGCTCTTCCCCACCGCATGCCTGGAGTCTAGGAGCGGCGGGGCACCGTGTGGTCCCGGGCGGATATCGGTCGGATCGCGGTCGCACGGCCCGTGGTGGCGGGGTGCGGCGCCGCACCCGTGCGGTGCTCGGCGTCGCACAGCTCAGAAAACGAGTTTGAACTCGGTCAACACGAGCTTGCCTGGCCCGTTTCTGGCGGTGACGCCCCAGCCGTCGGCGAGTTGCGAGACGAGGAGGAGGCCGCGACCGCCTTCGTCTGTGTCGGTTGGGTTGTGGAGGCGCGGCTGGCCGTCGCCGCTGTCATGGACTTCGGCCCGCAACCGGTGGTCCGCCAGGGTGAGACGCACCAGGAAGCCGCGGCCGGCAGGCGCCGCGCGCAGGGCGTTGGTGGCGAGTTCGGAGACGCAGAGCCGGACGTCGTCGGCGCGGTCGGCGACCTGCCAGAGGCGCAGGGTCGCGGCGGCGAAGTCGCGGGCCCTCCGCACCGCCGTTGGATGGCGGTTGAACAGTTCTTTGCGGTGTCGGTGCATGGATGTCGGCCTCATCTCTCGGGCTCGGTGGTGGCCCGCACGTGACGGGCGGCCCGTTCCAGGAGCAGGGCAAGGAGCGGTGCATGGTCCTCGACCGTGTGCTGTTCGGCGTCCAACTCGCGCCAGGCGCGGGCGATGACGAGGCGCAGGTCGAGCGGGGTGGTTACGTCGACGGCGGTTGCGTCCTCCGTCAACTCGGCGCAAGCCTCGACCACGTCGCGCACGAGCGTCTGGGCGGACAGGGGCAGTTGGGCGATGGCTGAGGCAACGGCGTAGATCAGCGCGCCGCACTCCTGGCAGTGCCGGCCGTCACCCTCGGTGGACAGCTCGCCGGGGTGGGGACAACCGGGGTTCGTCATACCGCCTCTCAGGGGGGAGTGCGGATCGCCTGTGTGTGCCCGGATCGACACACACGGCGACCATCACCAGTAGAGTGCACGCGGAACTCGCTACTTGCAACACTTCAAAACCCGTTTGTGTAACGAGATTTCGGCTCGGTTGTCGTGCTTTGCAGAACGGGGAATCACATGCTTTCATTTTGCTGCGACAAGGCGTTGCAGATCGCGACAGCGGAGGGGTTATGGCGGACGCAACGAACTCGACGGTTCCTCGTCGTCAACTTGGCCGGCATCTGCGGGAGCTGAGAAATCAGGCCGGCTACACCATCAAGGGCGCCGCGAAGGCGCTGGAGATGTCTGACACGAAAATCTGGCGTGTTGAGACCGGGCAGACCAGCCTGCGTAGCTTCGACGTGGAGGTCATGTGCCGCATCTACGGCGCACCCCCGGATCTGACCGAGGCGCTGATGGCTCTTGCCAAGGAGACGAAGGCGCGCGGCTGGTGGCACAGCTTCGGTGAGGTCATCCCCGAAGGCTTCAACATCTACATCGGGTTGGAGGAGGCGGCGGCACGCCTCGACTGGTACGAGCCGATTCTCGTGCCCGGGCTGCTCCAGACCGAGGACTATGCGCGGGCGATCATGCGCGCCCACCGCCCCGACGGGACGGAGGAAGAGATCGACCATCGCGTTGATCTGCGCATGAGGCGGCAACGGCTGCTCACTCGGGTTGTGTCTCCCCCTGAGCTGCGTATCGTGGTCGACGAGTCCGTGCTGCGGCGCCCTGTTGGCACTCCGGCCCTTATGGGGGCACAGCTTCGCAGGATGGTGGAGTTGGCCGAGTTGCCGACGATGGCCCTGCGTGTGACACATTTCGGCGGTGGGCTGCATATCGGCATGTTGAGCGGACAGTTCACCATCCTGCGGTTCCCAGTCACCGAGGGCGGCAGGGACACCGAACCGCCGACGGTTTACGCGGACGGCTTCACCGGCAGTCTCTATCTCGACAAGCCTGGGGAGATCGCCCGGTACGACGTGGCGTTCGGCAACCTATGGCATGCCGCGCTCGACGAAGCCGCGTCGGAGCGCCTCATCTTGAAAGTGGTAGGAGAGCATGAACGGTAAGAACACGGGCTGCCGGCACTGGTCCACGTCGTCGTACAGCAGCAACGGCGACCAGTGCGTCGAGGTGGCCCTCGGCGAAGCCGTCGGGATGCGGGACACCAAGCACCACGGCGACGGCCCGGAACTGTGGGTGTCGGCGGAGGGCTGGCAGGCGTTCGTCGCCGGAGCCATCGGCAGGGGACTGACCGCGTAGCCCCGCACGACGAACGGCGTCCCGGCGATCCGCCGGGGTGCGTCGCGCCACGGTGGCCGGCATGTCCTCCCAGCTTCCTGGCCAGGTCGACGAGTCCGAACTGCCTGCCCTGTTGCCCGCGCTGCTGAACCGAGCGGCCGACGGTAGCGCGACGGTGGTCACCCGTGGTGGGGAGCCCATCGCGGCGATCGTGTCGATGCGGGATTACGAGGTCGCGTGACGTGTACCGCTGATCGTGGGGCATGGGCGCTCCGTACCCGGCACTGCGCTCGCCGAGTGTGACGCTGGGCCCGTCCGAACTGGCGGATCGTGGGCCCGGCGTCACACTCGGCGTGGTCGGCGTGGTCGGCGTGGTCGGCGTGGTCGGCGTGGTCGGCGTGGTCGGCGTGGTCGGCGTGGTCGGGGTTACGGGGTCAGGTCGGCGTCGTCGGCCGCCGTGAGGACGGTGGTGTGTTCGGTGGGGGAGAGGAGGCCGGCCGACTGCCATTCGTCGGCGACGGCGCGGGCGGTGCGGAGGAAGGCGGGGCGGTTGCGGAAGGGGGCCTGGGACCAGAGGCGGTCCAGGTAGCTGGTGCCGGTGTCGTCGGCGCGGTTCGGGACGCCGGAGTCGGCGCCGCGGAAGGCGATGACGGTCTCGGCGCGGCGGAAGTAGGCGTGGTAGGGGGTGGTGTCGCCGATGTGGAAGGGCGCCAGGGTGCGGCCGTCCAGGGTGAAGTGGCCTGGCCGGTCGGCCGGTTGGACCACGGCGGAGAGGTCGCCGGTCAGGGTGAGGTGGGGGTAGAGGGCGTGTTCGAGGAGTTCCGTGGCGGGGTCGTGGGCGGCCAGCAGGACCGGGCCGTTGAAGAGTGACTGCACGGTCGGGTCGTCGGGGGCGGCCTCGGTGCGGAGGGTGTAGGGCATCTGGACGCGGATCACGTCGCCGCGGCGCCAGTCGCGGCGCAGGCTCGCGTAGCCGCCGGGGCGGGCGTCGACGCGTTGGCGGACGCCGTTGACGGTGACGGTGTAGCCGCCGGTGGCCCAGTACGGCACGCGGAGCCGCAGCTCCAGCGGGCCGCGGCCCTCGGTGACGGTCAGGACGGCGTCGCCCTCGTGGGGGAAGGGGCTCTCCTGGGTGAGGGTGAACCCCCGGTCGGCCCAGGTGAGGGTGGACGCGAGGTAGAGGTTGACGTACAGGGTCTGGCCGTCGGCGGAGCGGAGGTAGATCGTCTCCTGGTACTTGGTGTGGTTCTCCATGCCGGTGCCGCCGCAGCAGGTGCCGGTGTTGCCGAAGCCGCGGGTGACGCCGGGGCCCATGCCGATGAAGTAGGTCACCTGCGGGTCGCGGGTGGAGGGCCGGTCGAGGCGGGAGGCGAGGATCTGGTTGGTCAGCGCCCGCTCGTAGTAGTCCATCAGGGCCGGGTCCGGCTCGTGGAGGAACAGGTACCGGCTGAGCTTCAGCATGTTGTACGCGGCGCACGTCTCGGCGTTGTTGTCGTCGAGGGTGGCGGCGACGGCGTCGCGGGCGCGGAACATCTCGCCCTGTCCTGTGCCGCCGAGCGCGTAGGTGCGGTGGCCGACGACCATGCCCCAGAAGTTCCGCGCGGCCGTGAGGTAGTCGGCCTCGCCGGTCTCGTCGTGGAGCCGGACGTAGCCGGAGAACTGGGGGATGTGCTGGTTGGCGTGCCGGCCGTCGAGGATGTCGCGGTCCTCGGCGCAGGCGGTGAGCAGCGTGGTGTTGTCGAAGAGCCGGGCGGTGGCGAGGTGTTCCGGCTTGCCGGTCAGGGTGTGGAGGTCGACGAGCACCTCGTTCATCCCGCCGTACTCGCCGGCGATGTAGATGCCCCACATGCGTTCGAGCTGTGCGCGCGGCAGCCGGCTCAGCCTGCTGTGGGCCCAGTCGCCCATGGCGGAGACGATGCGCAGCGCTTCCTCGTTGCCGCCGAGCAGGTGGGCGTCGAGCAGCCCGCGCATGATCTTGTGGCAGGTGTAGTAGGGCGCCCAGATGGTGGGGTAGGTGGTGTAGCTCTCCAGCAGGACGAACTGGGTCTCTGGGTAGGCGGCCAGGTAGCCGGGGTGGCTGGCCGGGGTGTCGGACTCGGCGATGGCGGCCTGGCACTCGCCGAGGGCGGTGACGAGGTAGTCGAGCTTCTCGCGGAGCGCCGGCTCGCGGGTGTCGGCGTAGGCCTGGGCGACGAGGGTGAGGAAGTGTCCCGCGTAGTGGCCGCGGAGGTTGCCGTCGGCGGTCTCCCAGCCGCCCGGCGGGTTGGCGCCGCGGGTGTCGAGGCCGGCGTTGGCGCGGAAGATGCCGAGGATCCGGTCGGCCGGGTAGGCGCGCGCGTACTCGAGCATCAGGTCGCGCTTCTCCCGGAACACGCCGTCGCCCAGGGTGACCTGGTCGAGGCGGAACGGGTGGACGCGCCAGGTGTCGGGGACGGGGAGGGAGTTCGCCGCGGGGGGCGCCGGTGGTTGGGCGGCTGCCGTCGCGGTGGGCAGGGAGAGGTGTGGCAGCGCGGCGGCGCCGGCCGCTGCGGCGCCCAGGACCGTGCGGCGGGACGGCGGTCTGGTCATGAAGGTCCGCCTTTCGGGGTGAGGGTGTCTCGGGAGGGCGGGCTCACGCGGGGGCGACGGTGACGCGGAGGTCGTCGGCGCGGCCCGTTTCGAACGTGAGGACGGTGCCGGTGGCGGGGTCGGTCCAGGAGGTGCCGGGCTGGAACGGGGCGTCGTCAAGTCCTTCGGGGGAGCCGGGCGTGGCGTCCACGACCCGGATCGGGCCCTGGCCGGTGCGCACGGCGGTGTCGATGGTGTAGACGAGGGCGCCGGGGGTCAGCAACTCCCGGTCGTAGCCGATGCGTTGCCGGTTCTCGACGACGACGGCGCGGGTCTCGGAGACGGGCAGCACCAGCATCACGTCGTCGGACGGCCGGGCGGTGGTGGACTCCTCGACGGGGACGAGGGTGACGGTGGTCGGGGCGGCCGGCGCGCAGACCACGTGGCGGTCGGCCAGCCAGCCGAGTTGCCAGCGCTGCCAGGCGAAGTACTCGGGCGCCTGGCCGGAGATGAGCCCCATCAGGTCCCAGTCGCCCACGGCCGCGTGCCAGTTGGCCGGGTCCTCGGGCGGCGCCTCGAAGAGGTAGAGGTCGGGCAGGCCGAGGGTGTGCCCTGTCTCGTGGGCGAGCACCAGGCCGCCCCACCGCCACTGGTCGTAGCCGAAGGTGACGGCGTGGGTGAGGTGGTTGCCGTCGGCCGTGACGTCGAGGTGGTTGGTGGTGGGGGAGTAGGTGATGTTCTCGGCCTCCTCGGTGGCGACCACCCAGACCACGTCGGTGTCGGAGAAGTCGAACTCCGCGTCGGCGGCGGCGATCGCGTCGCCGATGTAGCGGACGTGGTCCTCGTAGCTGAGGCCCCGTTCGAAGGGGTAGGCGGTGGAGGGCTCCGGCATGCGGACCCAGCGGTCGGAGCCGGTGACGTCGATGTCGAGGGCGCCGCCGGAGACGTTCTCCAGGTACTCGATGCCGGAGCGCAGGTTGGACTCGGCCTTGAGCAGCGAGCCGCGCGGGGCCGGGTGGTCCTCGAAGTCGACGTAGATCATGGCCGCTTCGAGGGTGCCGACGGCGGGCAGCGCCTGGTCGTCGACGGGGAAGCCGGAGCCCAGGCCGTTGGTGGCGGAGGGGAGTTGGCAGCGGGTCGGGTCGGTGGCGGGGGCGGCCGGGGCGGCTGCCGCGACGCCGGTGGCGGCGGTGAGGAGGAGGGCGGCGAGCACCAGGGAGGTGGTTCGTCGTTCGGGCAACGTTCTCTCCTCTGCATCTTCGTGACGCGATGGGGGACGAGGCCGTGCGCGCGGGCAACGCAGGTGTCACGTGTGATATTGCACATGGCATTGGGGGTCTGTAAACCGTTGTCGCGCCAACATCGTTGAACAGAATGCGACATGTACATACCATTCCTCACGCGTTCCCCGCTCGCTTCTGCCCAAGATCGATCAGGGGGTTCACTCTCATGTCACCCGCGCATTCCGACGACCACCGGGCCACCTTCAGCCGCCGCCGACTCCTCGAGGTGGGGGCCGCCGGCTTCGGCGCGCTCGCCCTCGGCGGCCTCGTCGGCGCCGGCACCGCCCGCGCCGCCACTCCGCGGGCCGCGACGGCCGGGCCGGCCGGGCCGGCCGGCTGGGAGCCGCCGGCCAACGGCTATCCGGAGTGGAACAACAACATCGCCGTCTACGACATCGGTTCCGAGCCGCCGCACACCACGCTGATGCCTTACGCGGACGTCGAGCAGGCGCTGGCCGCCGACCGCACCCGGTCGCCGTGGCGGCTCGACCTCGACGGCACCTGGCGGTTCGCCCACGCCGACCGCCCGGAGGACCGCGACCCCGAGTTCCACCGCACCGACCTCGACGACAGCTCCTGGGACACCCTCCCGGTGCCGTCCTGCTGGCAGGTGCACGGCTACGACCGCCCGATCTACGTCAACATCACCTACCCCTGGTGGGGCCCGAACGGGCTCGGCGAGGAGGCCCAGCCGCCGTTCGCCCCGACCCGCCACAACCCGGTCGGCCAGTACCGCCGTTCGTTCACCGTGCCGGCCGACTGGGCCGACCGGCGGGTCTTCCTGCACTTCGAGGGCGTCAAGTCCGCCCACTACGTGTGGATCAACGGGCAGCCGGTGGGCTACCGCGAGGACTCCTACACCTCCGCCGAGTACGACATCACGCCGTATCTCACCGAGGGCGCCAACCAGATCGCCGTCGAGGTCTACCGCTTCTCCGACGGCGACTGGCTCGAGGACCAGGACATGATCCGGCTGAGCGGCATCTTCCGCTCGGTCCACCTGTTCTCGACGCCCGTCGTCCACCTGCGGGACTTCAAGCTCGACACCCCGCTGAGCGCCGACTACACGGCCGCCGAGCTGTCCGTGACCGCCGCCGTCCGCGCCTACGCCGAGGACGCCGCCACCGGCCGCTACACCGTCGAGACCCAGCTCTACGACGCCGAGGGGCGCCCCGTCTGGTCGCGGCCGCTGAGCCAGCAGGCGGACCTCGGCTCGGCCCCGGCCGGCGAGGACGTCACCGTGCAGGCCGCCAGGGCCGTGCCACGACCGCGGCTCTGGTCCGCCGAACAGCCCTACCTGTACACGGCGGTGCTGCGGCTGCGCGACCCGCGCGGCCGGGTGATCGAGACGCTGTCGCACCGGGTGGGGCTCCGCGAGTTCGCGCTCAGGGACGGGCTGATGCGGATCAACGGGCGGCCGATCTCGTTCCGCGGCACCAACCGGCACGAGAACCACCCGGACCGCGGCCTCTCCCTGACCCGCGCCGACCTGGTCAGGGACGTCGAGGTCCTGAAGCGGCTGAACATGAACACGGTCCGCACCTCGCACTACCCGAACGACCCGCGGTGGCTCGAACTCACCGACGCCTACGGCCTGTACGTGGTGGACGAGACCAACCTGGAGACGCACGCCATCCGCGACCGCTTCCCGGGGAACCACGCCGACTGGACCGAGGCGTGCCTGTTCCGGGCCAGGAACATGGTGCACCGCGACAAGAACCACGCCTCGGCCGTCATCTGGTCGCTGGGCAACGAGGCGGGCGGCGGCTCCACCTTCGTCGCCATGCGTGACTGGATCCGCTCCTACGACCCGACCCGCGTCATCCAGTACGAGGGCGACGACCGCCCCGAGATCAGCGACATCCGCTCCGAGATGTACACCAAGCCGGCCCAGGTCGAGCAGCGCGCGCTCGACACCGCCGACCGCCGGCCCTTCGTCCTCATCGAGTACTCCCACGCGATGGGCAACTCCAGCGGCAACTTCCGGAAGTACTGGGACGTCATCCGCCGCCACGACGTGCTCCAGGGCGGCTGGATCTGGGACTTCATGGACCACACCCTCAGCTGGCCCACCCCGGAGCGCACCCTCCTCACCGAGGCCGGGCCCGGCGGGCTGCGCGGCGAACTCCTCGCCCCCAGCGGCTCCTTCGACCGCGAGCGCGGCGTGCGCGGCGGCACCCTGTTCGCCCGCGACGCCGGCCTCGACATCACAGGCTCGCTCACCCTGGAGGCGTGGGTCACCCAGGACGTGACCGGCGGCCACCAGCCGATCCTCGCCAAGGGCGACACCCAGTACGCCCTCAAACTGACCAACGCCAGGCTGGAGTTCTTCCTCCACGCCGACGGCCAGTGGGTCACCGCCGGCTGGCCGCTGCCGGCCGGCTGGACCGGCGCCGAGCACCACGTCGCCGGCGTCTTCGACGCGGCCGCCGGCACCCTGACCCTCCACGTCGACGGCGAGCTCCGGGCCACCACGACCACCACCCGGCGGCCCGCGGTCACCGCGGCGCCGCTCGCGCTCGCCACCGACGCCGACAGCCAGACCAGGGAGTTGAGCGGCACCGTCCGGCGGGCCGCCGTGTACGCCCGCGCCCTGACCGCCGCCGAACTCCGCTCCGCCGACCGCGGCCCAGGCGACGACGGCGTCCGGTTCTGGTTCGACGCCGCCACCGTCGAGGTCGACCGGGTGCGGCCCGCCGAGCCGACGTTCTACGCCTACGGCGGCGACTGGGGCGACAACCCCAACGACGGCGCGTTCATCGCCGACGGCGTCATCACCGCCGACCGCGGGTTCACCGGCAAGGCCGCCGAGGTCAAACGCGTCTACCAGGCCATCGACGTGGCGGCCGCAGACGGCGACGCGGCATCCGGGCGGCTCACCGTCACCAACGAGTACCTGTTCACCAACCTCCAGGAGTTCGCCGGCGGTTGGGCCCTCGTCGCGGACGGCGAGGAGATCCGGCGCGGCCGGCTCTCCCGCTCCCAACTCGACGTCCCACCCCTGTCCAGCAAGGAGATCACGGTGCCCCTCCGGCTGCCCGCTGAGCCGGCGCCGGGCACGGAGTACCTCCTGCGGTTGTCCTTCACCACCAGGGAACGCACGGCCTGGGCGGACGCCGGCCACGAGGTGGCCGCGTCACAACTCCCCGTCGACGCGGGCGCCCCGGCCGTGACGCCGCGACCCCTGGACTCCGTCCCCGCGCTGACCCACGAGGACGGCGACGACGCGGTGACGGTCACCGGCGAGGACTTCTCCGTCACCATCGACAAGGACACCGGCGTCATCACCTCCTACGAGGCCGGCGGCGCCCGGCTGATCACCTCGGGCCCCGCCCCCAACTTCTGGCGCGCGCCAACGGACAACGACCGCGGCAACGGCCAGCACCTCCGCAACCAGACCTGGCGCGACGCCGGCACCCACCGGACGGTGACGGACGTCCGGGTCCGCGCGCTGCGCGACCGGGCCGTGGAGATCACCGTCAGCGGCACCCTGCCCACCACCGTGGAATCCGCCTACACCACCACCTACACGGTGTTCGGCAACGCCGAGATCCGGGTCGACAACACCCTGCGCCCCGGCGCCGCCAGCCTCCCCTACCTCCCGGAGGTCGGCACCCTGCTGTTCCTGCCAGGCCGGCTCACGCACGTGCACTACTACGGGCGCGGGCCGCACGAGAACCACTGGGACCGCAACACCGGGACGGACGTGGGCCGTTACTCCGCCACCGTCGCAGACCTCTGGACCCCCTACCTCCGGCCGCAGGAGAACGGCAACCGGACGGACGCGCGGTGGGTCGCGCTGACCGACGGCCGCGGCGCCGGGCTGCTCGCCACCGGCGAACCGCTGCTGGAGTTCAACGCCTCCCACCACACGCCCGAGGACCTGTCGGTCGGCGTCCGGCACGACTACCAACTGGAGCCCAGGGAGGACGTCGTGCTCCGGCTCAGCCACCGCCAGATGGGCGTCGGCGGCGACGACACCTGGGGCGCGCACACCCACGACGAGTTCAAGCTGTTCGCCGACCGCGAGTACGCCTACACCTACCGGCTGCGGCCGCTCGCCGACGTCCGCGACGCGACGGCGGCCGCCCGCCGCCCGACGGGGACCGAGTAACCACCGACCGACCGCCGCGGCCCGGCGCCTCCCGCGCGCCGGGCCGCGGCGGACGTCGGGTCCAGCCGTCACGGACCGGGGGACACCAGCCGCCTCGAACCTGGTGGTCGGCTGCCCGCCCGCCTTCGGAAGACCGAGGTATGCCCCATGTTCATCGAGTCCCGATTTCGTGCCCGGGTGATTTCCAGACCTGCTCTGCCCGCCGCGTTCACCGCGGCCACCCGCCGACGGTTCCTGACCGTCACCGGCGCGGCCGCCGCGCTCGCCCTCTCCGGCGCCCTGCCCGGAACCGGTCCGGCCTCGGCCGCGACCACCGCCCGCCCCGCGGACGATCCGTTCACCCTCGGCGTCGCCTCCGGTGACCCACTGCCCGACGGCGTCGTCCTGTGGACCCGGCTCGCCCCCGACCCGCTCGCCCCGTTCGGCGGCATGGACCAGCGCACCTACTCGGTCCAGTGGGAGGTGGCCACCGACGAGCGGTTCCGCCGGGTCGTGCGGCACGGCACCACCCGGGTCGCCCCCGAGTTCAGCCACACCGCCCACGTCGACGTCCGCGGCCTGGAGCCGTGGCGCGAGTACTTCTACCGGTTCCGCAGCGGCGGCTTCATCAGCCCGGTGGGCCGGACGAAGACCGCGCCGTCCCCCGAGCAGCAGGTGCCGAGCCTGTCGCTCGCCTTCGCGTCGTGCCAGGCGATCTTCGACGGCTGGTTCACCGCCCACCGGGACCTGGCCGCCCGCCACCACGACGTCGTGCTGTTCCTCGGGGACTACATCTACGAGTTCGGCAACAACAAGGGCATCCGCCCCGGCGACGCCGACGAGCACAACGCCCGGCAGACCGTCACCCTGGACGACTACCGGCTGCGCTACGCCTACTACAAGCTCGACCCCGACCTCCAGGCCGCCCACCGGTCAGCGCCGTGGATCGTCGTCTTCGACGACCACGAGGTCGTCGACAACTGGGCCGACCTCAACGCCGGGAACACCCCGTCCGACCAGTTCCTGGTGCGCCGGGCCAACGCCTTCCGGGCGTACTGGGAGCACATGCCGCTGCGCGCCCCCCAGTTGCCGCAGGGCCCCGACATGCAGTTGTACCGCAGGCTGCGTTACGGGCGGCTCGCCGAGTTCTCGATGCTCGACACCCGCCAGTACCGCGACGACCAGGCCAACGGCGACGGCACCAAGCCGCCGAACGACGCGACCGCCGACCCGGCGCGCTCCATCCTGGGCTTCCCCCAGGAGCGCTGGCTGCTCGACGGACTCGCCGAGTCGCCGGCCAGCTGGAACGTCCTCGGCCACCAGACCGCCATCACCCTGCTCGACACGGTGGCCGGGCCGAACGTGGCCGTCCCGATGGACACCTGGGACGGGTACAGCGCCTCGCGCGACCGGCTGCTCGGCGGCATCGCCGACCGGGGGATCCAGAACGTCGTCAGCCTCGCCGGCGACCTGCACCGCAGCGTCGTCAGCGACCTCGCACTCGACTTCCACGACCCGGACTCCCGTGTCGTGGCCACCGAGTTCGTCGGCACGTCGATCTCGTCCGGGGAGGACGGGCAGGACCTCGACGCCGGTGGACAGGTGCTCCTCGACGAGAACCCCCACATGAGGTTCGGCAACTTCCAGCGCGGCTACGTCAGTTGCGAGATCACCCCGGATCTGTGGCGGTCCGAGTTCCGGGTGTGCGACCGGGTCACCGTCCCGGACGGCACGGTGAGCACCCGTACCGTCCTCGCCGTCGAGAACGGCGTCGCCGCCGTCCAACAGGCCTGAGGAGCACCACATGAAGAAGACCCTCATCTCCACCGTGGCCGTGGCCATGCTCGCCACCGCCATCGCCGCCGGCGGCCCGTCGGACGAGGCGCGTGCCGCCGGCGGCCAACCGCGGGGCGGCCCCGCTCGCCCGGGCGTCGTGCTCTCGGCGTCACCCACGAGCCTGGTCGCCAACGAACTCCCCTGCCTGCCCACCACGCTCGCCGTCAGCATGACCAACACCGGCGCGGAGCCCGTCTTCGCCGACGCGACGATGGCCGCCGAGGACCCGATCGTGCTCACGGACACCGTGTTCTCGACCTACCTCCCGGCCACCGACCCGGACCAGCCGGTCTCCCGCGACGTGGGCGTCCGGGTGCCCCGGGGCACGGCGCCAGGAACGTACGACATCACGCTGGCCAGCGGGCGGCAGCGGGTCGTCGTGCCCCTCACGGTCGAGGCCGTTCCCGAGCCGGGGCCCGGGACCAACCTGGCCTACGGCCAGCAGGCGACCGCCTCCTCCACCCACGGCAACTTCCGGGTCTGCGGCGCCGTGGACGGCGACAGCGACTACCGCAACTGGTCGACCAGGACCGGGTGGAACGACGCGACCAGGGGGACGTTCCCCGACTGGCTGGCGGTCGCCTGGCCCGAGCCGGTGGAACTCGGGCGGATCGAGACCGTCACGTACGGCACTCCGACGCGTCCTGCGGCGCTCCAGGGCGTCAAGGACTTCGACGTCCAGGTGCGGTCGGGCGACGAGTGGCTGACCGTCGGCTCCTACCGCGGCAACACGCTCGACCGGATCGTGACCACGTTCGATCCGGTCACCACGGACGCGATCAGAGTCGTCGTCCACGCGTCGAACAGCGGCGACTACTCGCGCATCCTGGAACTGGAGGCGTTCGCGCCGCGGTGAGCCGCCGTCTCCCGCTCCCGGGCACCTCGCGGGCGCCCGGGCAGCGGGGCGGGCCCCCGGGGGCTACTTGCTGGTGGCGAAGCGCATCAGGGCGTGCTCGTCACCCTGCTTGATCTTGCCCGTCTCGTTGATCACCTCGAGCTTCCAACTCCCCGCGACCCGGATGGCCTTGGCCACCGCGCAGCCGTTGTCCTGGCCGAGCAGGCTCGGCCAGATGTCGGCGACCTGCTGCGGGGTGCCGCCGGTCGCGTCGTACACCTTGAAGCTGATGTTGCGGGCCTTCTGGAAGGAACTGCCCTTCTTGAAGGCGGCGGCGACGAACACGATCGACGTGATGTTCCCCGGTATCCGGGCGAACTCGACCGTCACCGTCTCGTCGTCGCCCTCCCCGCGGCCGGTCTGGTTGTCACCGCTGTGCACCAGGGATCCGTTGCCCATCGGGTCGAGCGAGTCGAGGCCGGCGAGCCGCACCGGGTCCCCGCCCTGTAGGGCGATGGCGATCAGGTCGAGGTCGGTGCCCTTGCCGCGGCGGAGCATCCCCATCATGCCGCCGCTGGTGCCGGCGGTCGGGTCCCAGGACACCCCGATGGACATGTGCGTCACCCCGTCGAGGTCCGCCGGGCCGTCTTCCTTCGTGAGCGTGATCATGCGTGGTCATCCTTCTGATCAAAGCGAGACAGCTATGCGCACAAGTGTGCCGATAGTCGGCGAAGTTCCACACAACGTTTCCGTTTCGCCCTGAGACGCCGCGTGTCGGAACGACCTCCCCCGAGAGGGGGACGCGTGATCAGGGTCACAGGTTGCGTGTGCATAGTGCGGTGGATGCCAGTGTCTCTCCCAGGACGGAGGCGTCGGAAGAGGCGCCGGAGGCGAGCGGTGAGGGCGGGGCGGCACGGATGGACCGGGCGTGGGCGGGTGAGTTCGACGAGTTCGTGGCGGCCCGCTGGCCGGCGCTGCTCCACCTCGCCCGGCTGCTCACCGGCGGCGACCGGCACCGCGCCGAGGACCTGGTGCAGGAGTCCCTGGTCAAGCTCTGGTTCGTCTGGCCGAAGGTCGCCGAGGGCGCTCCCGAGGCGTACGTGCGGAAGGTGATGGTGCGGGCGGCGGCCCGCTCGGCCCGCCGGCGCTGGTGGGGCGAGCGGCCCACCGAGCGGCTGCCCGAGACGCCGGT
The DNA here is from genome assembly GCF_054783955.1 of Streptomyces mayteni. Classification (NCBI taxonomy): domain Bacteria; kingdom Bacillati; phylum Actinomycetota; class Actinomycetes; order Kitasatosporales; family Streptomycetaceae; genus Streptomyces; species Streptomyces mayteni. The sequence goes on from NZ_BAAGPR010000060.1 coordinate 31,257, forward strand.
GCCCGGCGACGTGTCCACGACCGTCGCCGAGCGGTCCCGACTCGAGGCGGCCCTCGGCCGGTTGCCGGCCAAGCAGCGGGCCGCGGTGGTGCTGCGCTACTACCAGGACCTGCCTGAGGGCCAGGTGGCGGCCGCGCTCGGCTGCCCCGTGGGCACCGCGCGCTCGCACGTCTCGCGCGGCGTCGCCCGGCTGCGGCACCTGCTGTCCGACGCCGTCGAGCCGGTGGGCTGAGGGAGAGGCGAAGCGATGGACGAGTTCGAACAGCGGCTGACGCGGCTGATGCGCGGCGGCCAGGAGCCCGCCCCCTTCGAGGCGCGGCACCGGGAACGCCTGCGGGCCGGGGTCAGGGCCCGCCGCCGGGCCCGGGCGGCCCGGCGGGCCGTCGGCTCGGTGCTCGCGGTCACCGCGATCGCCGTCGGCGCGTTCCTGCTGCCCGGCGCGCCGTTCGCGCCCGCGCCCGCCGAGCCGCGCCCCGAGCCACCCGCGTCACGCCCGTCGCCCGGCGAGACCAGCGCCCCCGAACTCCAGGACCCGGCCCCCGGCGTCACTCACCCGCCGCCGACGACCACGTCGGAGGCGACCGAAGCCACCGAAGCCATCGAAACGACCGACTGAGCAGTCCCGTTGAAGCCCGACGTGGCGCCCCGGGCGGATCCGCCACGTGGACGAGACGGGACACAGCCGGCTCGTGGTCGTCCGCCGAACCGCCAGCGCAGCGCCTCGCACCACCGTCCCGAAGGAGCGGACGCCCCATGAGCACCACCACGTCCATCGACCCGGCGCCGGCCGCCGCGCCGGCGCGCCGGCCGATCGGCGAGACGCCCACGGGCGCCCGGGCGGTCCTGGGCCGCCGCGACGTGGGACGGCGGCTGCGCGGCCTGCTGACCCCGGCCGACCGCCAGGTGCTGTGGATCTACCTGCTCACCAGGCTCGGTCTCGTCGCCGTCTCCTACGTCGTCACCTGGCTGGTCCCCGGGCCCGACCCCAGGACCCCGGCCAACTGGCTCTCCGTGTGGGAGCGTTGGGACTGGGGGCACTACCAGGCGATAGCCGAGCACGGCTACTTCGGGTCGACCCCCGGGGTCGACCCCGCCCTGGTCGACCGGGTCGCGTTCTTCCCCGGATTCCCGCTGGCGCTGCGCGCCGTGCACGCCGTCGTCGGGCACTGGACCGTCGCCGGCCTGCTGATATCCCTGGTGAGCGGCGCGGTCGCCGTGGTCGCGCTCGGCCGGCTCGCCGGACTCGGCCGCCAGGAAGGCCCCCTGGCCGGCCGGCGGGCCGTCGCCTTCCTGCTGCTCTCGCCCGCCGCGATCTTCCTCGCCGCCGGCTACACCGAATCCCTCTTCCTCGCGTTCGCGCTCCCCGCCTGGCTCGCCGCCCGCCGCCACCACTGGGCGCTCGCCGGCCTGCTCACCGCCTGCGCCACCACCGTGCGGATCAGCGGCGTGTTCCTGGCCGCCGCCCTCGTCGTCGAGTTCCTGCTCGCGCACCGCGGACGCTGGGCCAGGGCGCCGCGCTCCGCGCCCTGGTGCCTGCTTCCCGCGCTGCCGGTCGCCGGCTACTTCGGCTACCTGTGGGCCAGGACCGGCGACCCGATGGCCTGGAAGCACGCCCAGGAACGCGGCTGGCACCGGGAGTTCCACTGGCCGCACGAGGCCTTCCAGAACACCTGGCGGGCCGCCTTCGACAACCTCCAGACCGCTGGGTTCGCGCTCGGCTTCCAACTGGAGCTGCTCGCCGTGACGGTCGGGATCCTGCTGCTCGCCGCGCTGCTGCTCCGCCGCCGCTGGGCGGAGGCCGTCTACGTCGGCCTCACGCTCTGGGCGCTCACCACGTCCTACTGGTTCTTCTCCGTGCCGCGCGCCACGCTGCTCTGGTGGCCGCTGTGGATCGGCCTGGCCCACCTGAGCCTGCGCCGCCCCTGGGTGCGGGAGGCGTATCTCCTCGTCGTGGCCCCGCTGATGGTCGTCCTCGCCGTGATGTTCACCTCGGGCCGCTGGACGGGCTGACGGGCGGGCCGACGGGCGGCGCGAGGCGTTCCGTGGGGCCGCCGAAGGTCAGCGTCAGGGTGCGGTGCGCGAGCAGCCACTCGCCGTCGAGCCGGCGGAACGTGTCCGTGTAGTGGCCCATATTGGTCGGGGCCCGGGGCGGCAGCAGGCCGCCGTGGTAGCCGTCGACGCGGTAGGTGGCGAAGTAGGAGGTCGCCCGTGCCGTGGTCGGGGAGTCGACGGTGACCAGCAGATTGGTGCTCATCCGGCGGGAGAGCCGGTCGGCCGGGCGGCCGGCGAAGTAGTCGCGCAGGGCGTCCCGGCCCGCGAAGCGGCGGCCGTCCGCCGGCCACTCCCAGACGCCGTCCGGGGCGAACAGCTCGGCGACGCTGCCCGGTTCGCCGAGATCCAGCCGGTGGACGAGCTCCAGGATCAGCCGCTCGCAGGCGCGTTCGGCGAGCAGCCGGTCGATCGGGCTGAGGGTGGCGTGGGCTTCCTGGTCCATGTCCCAGTGGTACCAGCCGACTTCGCGGTGCGCGCGGTGTTTTTCCCTGTCCCCGGCGGCTACGCCGGCGCGCACTCCGCGCCGACGCAGTCGGCCTCGGGGCGGCAGGACGCGCGGTACGCGGTCGGGCTGCGCCCGTGGAACCGTTTGAACGCCGCGCTGAAGCCGAACGCGTCCGCGTAGCCGACCCGGCGGGCCACCTCGGCGACCGTCGTGTCGGGGGACTCGGTCAGCAGGTCGGCGGCCAGCGTCATCCGCCAGTCGGTCAGGTACGCCAGCGGCGGCGCGCCCACCAGCCTGGTGAACCGGCCGGCCAGCGTGGTGCGCGACACCCCCGCCTCGCGGGCCAGCGCGGCGAGGGTCCACGGCCGGTCGGGCGCGGCGTGCATGGCGCGCAGCGCCGGGCCGACCGTCCCGTCGCCCAGGGCGCCGAACCAGCCGTCGCCCCCGGCCTCCTGGCCGTCGAACCACTCGCGCAGCGCGCACACCAGCACCCAGTCGAAGAGCCGGTCGAGCACCACCTGCTGCCCGGGAGCGCAGCCGGCGGCCTGCGCGTCGAGGAGGTCGAGGACCGGGGCACACTCGTCGCCGCCCGGCACGACGAGCACCGGCGGCAGCACGCCGAGCAGCCGCCCGGCCACCCCGCTCCGCAGCCGGTAGCTGCCGACCAGCAGCACGGTGTCCTCGGCGGCCGGCCCGGCGGACGGCGGCCGGTCGGCGAGGACGAAAGGACCAGGGCCACGGACGACCACGGTGTCGCCGGCCGCCACCCGCCGCGGCTCGCCGTCGGCGACCGTGAGCCAACTGGCGCCGCGCACCGGCGTGTACAGCGTCAGGGACGCGCCCTCCACCGGCCGCAGGACCCACGGCGGCGACAGCACCCGGCGACCGAGGCCGACCCCGTTCGCCCGGATCCCGCGCAGCAACTCGTCGAAGGCGTCCACGCGCTTCACGATAGCCGGACCGCTCGCTACGCTGCCGCATCGTGATGACAGCACTGGAGCAGGTCCGGGTGGCCCTGGCGCGGCACGGCCGCGACGACGGCATCGTCGAGTTGTCCACCGAGGTGCCGACGGCGGCCGCCGCCGCCGAGCAGTTGGGCTGCCAGGTCGGCGCGATCGCCAACAGCCTGGTCTTCGAGGCCGACGGCGCCGCGCTGCTCGTCGTCGCCAGCGGCGGCCACCGGGTGGACGTACGGAAGGCCGCCCGCCACCTCGGGGTGCGCAAGGTGCGGCGCGCCAGCCCGGAGTTCGTGCTGGCGGCCACCGGCCAGCTGGTCGGCGGGGTGGCCCCGGTCGGCCACCCCGCCCCGCTGCGCACCCTGGTGGACACGGCGCTGGCCGACCACTCCGAGGTGTGGGCAGGGGCCGGGGTCTCGCACGCCATGTTCCGCACCAGCTTCGCGGAGCTGGTCGCCATGACCGGCGGCGAGCCGCTGGCCGTCGGCGTCGACGGTTGAGGCGTCAGGCGTCAGGCGTCAGGCGTCAGGCGTTGGCCGAGTACGAGTGGGCGCCGGTGCCGGCCAACGCGCCGCCCTGCACGATCAGGTACTCGTCGCGGATCGGCCGGCCCGCGAACCAGCTCTCCAGGATCTCCCGGGTGCCGGCCGCGTAGCGGGCCTGCGCGGAGAGCGAGGAGCCGGAGATGTGCGGCGTCATCCCGTGGTGTGGCATGGTCCGCCACGGGTGGTCGGCCGGCGCCGGCTGCGGGAACCAGACGTCGCCCGCGTACCCCGCCAACTGCCCCTCGCGCAGCGCCCGGTCGACGGCGTCGCGGTCGACGATCCTGGCCCGCGCGGTGTTGATCAGGTAGGCGCCGCGCTTCATGGTGGCCAGCAGCTTGTCGCCGAACAGGCCCTCGGTCTCCGGGTGCAGCGGCGCGTTGACGGTGACCACGTCGCAGTGCGGCACCATCGCCTCGGTGCTCTCGTGGAAGGTCAGGCCGAGTTCGTCCTCGACCTCCCGCGGCAGCCGGTGCCGGTCCGTGTAGTGCAGCTTCACGTCGAACGGCGCCAGTCGGCGCAGCACCGCGAGGCCGATCCGGCCGGCGGCCACCGTGCCGACGTGCATGCCCTCCAGGTCGTACGAGCGGGCCACGCAGTCCGCGACGTTCCAGCCGCCGTCCAGCACGACCCGGTGGGACGGCAGGTAGTTGCGGACCAGCGACAGCGTCATCATCACCACGTGTTCGGCGACGCTGACGCTGTTGGAGTACGTCACCTCGGCGACCGTCACGCCGTGCGCGATCGCGGCGTCGATGTCGACGTGGTCGGAGCCGATGCCGGCGGTGATCGCCAGCTTCAGGTTCCGGGCGGCGGCGATCCGCTCCGGGGTCAGGTAGGCCGGCCAGAACGGCTGCGAGATGACGATGTCGGCGTCCGGCAGCTCGCGGTCGAAGACCGATCCTGCGCCGTCCTTGTCGGAGGTGACGACCAGGGTGTGCCCGGCCTCCTCCAGGAAGCGGCGGAGCCCGAGCTCGCCTGAGACGCTGCCGAGCAGCTGCCCGGGCGTGAAGTCGACGGCGCTCGGCGTGGGCGTGGTCTGGCCGCCCGGGTAGTGGTCGATCACGGGAAGGTCGTCGCGGGCGTACGAGGTCGGGTATCCGTCGGCGGGGTCGTCGTACAGGACGCAGAGCACCTTGGCCATCGGAGCGGCTCCTCAACTCGGGCGCGGAATCGGCCCTTTCACGGTCCTCGCGGGTGGGGGCGCGGGTCAAAGCGAAAGTCGCTATCGCGGGATAGCCGGCTCCTATCGGGACGCGGTCAGCGGGGGGTGAGATGCGACTCCAACAACTCGTCGAGGGACTCCCGCACCCGCGCCTCCCTGGCGACGTCGAGCAGCGCCCCGGCCAGCACCGAGCGCGGCTCGTGGTCCGCGACGACCAGGCCGACCCGCGGCCCGTGCGCGGGCCCCTCCAGCGGGACGACGCGCATGCCGGGCGGCACGCCGAACATGTGCAGCCAGGCGTGCGAGATCACGCTCGACCAGCGCCCCGCCGACAGCAGGGCGTAGAGGCCGGCCACCGTGTCCGACTCCACCGCCGGCGTGGCCGTCGCCCCCTCGGCGGCGAAGTACCCGTCGATGATGCGGCGGTTGCGCATCCGCGGCGAGAGCAGGCAGAGCGGCAGCGCGGCCGCCCCGGCCCAACTCACCGTCGCCGCCGTCGCCTCACGGGTCAGCAGCATGTACCGCTCCTCGTAGAGCGGGATCCGGCGCACGTGGCGCAGCGTGGCGTCGTCCAGGTACGTCATCGCCACGTCGAGCTCGAACGCGGCCAGCCGGCGCGTGATGTCGGCCGAGGACAGCGACTCGAGGCCGACCCGGACGCCGGGGTGCCGCTCGCAGAACGGCGTGGTGAGCAGCGAGGCGGCGGTCAGCGCGGTCGGGATGACGCCGACCCGCAGGGTGCCGGTCAGGCCGCCGCGCAGCAGCGACAACTCCTGCCGCAGCGCGTCCCGTTCGGCGAGGATCCGGTGCGCCCAGGCCAACACCCGCTCGCCCTCGGGGGTCAGCCCCTCGAAGCGGCGGCCACGCCGCACGATCGGCACGTCCAGCTCGCGCTCCAGCTTGCGGATGGCGGCCGAGAGCGAGGGCTGCGAGACGTAGCACGCGGCCGCGGCGCGGGCGAAGTGGCGCTCCCTGGCGAGGGCCACCAGATACTCCAGCTGGCGCAGCAACATGTCCCCACGATGGTCGGCGCGACGCCGACCGTCCAGCGTTCAACTGCGGTTGCCGGTGAGGTAGCCGCCGGCGACGCGGACGCGCGGATCTGCCCCACCCCTCCCCCAGCTAACGGCCCCCAGCCATGGGGGTCCCCCCGGACGGAGTCTGGGGGAGGCTGGGAGGTGCCCCCAGGGAGGTGCCCCCACAAGCCCTCTTCCGGCCTTCGGCCGGGGCCGAGACCCCCCGCGCGCTTCGCGCGGCAGGCGCGCCAGCGGCGCGGGGTTCGCGCTCGCGCGGTGGTGGCTGCGCCGGACTGCGTCCGGCGGGCCCGTGTCGAGGGCTGTCCGCGCCGCGCGTGGGTCAGGGTGGGGGTGGGCCGCCGCGTAGGCGGGTCGCGTCCTGGGCGGGGGGTAGGCCGTAGACGCGGCGGTATTCGCGGTTGAACTGGGTGGGGCTGACGTAGCCGACCTGGCGGGCGACCTCGGCGGCCGTGGTGTCGCCGGCGAGCAGGCGGTGGCGGGCGTCCTGGAGGCGCAGGTGCTTCTGGAAGCGGAGTGGGCTCATGCCGGTGGCGGCCTTGAAGTGGCGGTGCAGGGTGGCGGGGCTCATGTGGGCCACCTCGGCGATGGCGGCGACGGTGAGCGGTTCCGTGTAGTGCGCGAGGATCCAGTGGGTCGCGGCGCGCACCCGGGAGATGGCGGAGTCGGCGATCGACCACTGCCGCAGCGTGGGGCCGAGCGGGCCGCGCAGCAGTCGGTAGAGGATCTCGCCCTCGATGCCGGCGGCCAGCGGGCGGATGTCCTCGGGGGCGTCGAGGAGCGCGACCCACCGGGTGACGGCGTCGACGAGTTCCGGCGACATCGGCGCGGTCGCCGGGCCGCTGGGGACGGTTTCCTCGGCGGGGTCGCCGTCGAGGTCGAGCAGCACGTCGGCCAGGGCGGCGCCGTCGATCATCATGACGGCCGAGCGGTAGGGGACCTTCTCGAACTCGGCGCGAATCGGCAGGTCGTACGCCGTCAGCATCATCTCGCCGCGCTCCGTCAGCCACTGCCGCTCGCCGGAGGTGACCCGCTTCGCGCCGTCGGCGACGAAGCAGACCATCGGCTCGTAGCGCATGTCGGTGGGTTCGGGGGACGCGTCGACCGCGACCAGGCCGAGGCGGGGAACCGGGGTCCGGCGCCAGTCGCCGCCCCGGTGGCGGTCGATCGTCTCTGCGAGTCGGTCGAGCACGGGCACCCTCCGATCCATCCGACAGTGAGAGGATCGGGCAAGTCTATGCGATCAGCGGCCCATGACGGGGTGGCCGCGGCTTCCTAGCGTTGACGGCATGACAGAGACGAACCTTCCCACCAGGCGGCTCGGCGGTCAGGGCCTGGAGGTCGGGGCGATCGGCCTCGGCACGATGGGCATGACGATGGCCTACGGCGCGGCCGACGAGGCCGGCGGGGTCGCCACCATCCGCCGCGCCCACGAGCTCGGCGTGACGTTCTTCGACACCGCCGAGTTCTACGGCATGGGCACCGGAAGCAACGAGCGGCTGCTCGGCGAGGCGGTGCGCGGATTCCGCGACGAGGTGGTGATCGCCACCAAGTTCGGCTTCGACCTGAGCGACCCCAGCCGGCTCGACCGCCTCGACAGCCGTCCCGAGCGGATCAGGCAGGTCACCGAGAACAGCCTCCGCTACCTCGGCACCGACCGGATCGACGTGCTCTACCAGCACCGGGTGGACCCGAACGTACCCGTCGAGGACGTGGCGGGCACGGTGGGCGAACTGATCGAAGAAGGCAAGGTGCGGTTCCTCGGGCTCAGCGAGGCGGGACCCGACGTCATCAGGCGCGCGCACGCCGTCCACCCGGTCTCGGTGTTGCAGACCGAGTACTCGGTGTTCGAGCGGGCCGTGGAGGCCGAGGTGCTGCCGGTGGTGCGGGAGCTCGGCATCGGCTTCGTGCCGTACTCGCCGCTCGGCCGCGGCTTCCTCACCAGCGCCGTGCGGCCGGCCGCCGACTACCCGGCCGACGACATGCGCAGCTGGGACGAGCGCTGGCAGCCGGGCAACTACGAGAAGAACCTGGCCGCGGTGCGCGAACTCACCGCGCTCGCCGACGCGAAGGGCGTCAGGGTGACCCAGCTGGCCCTGGCCTGGCTGCTGGCGCGGGGCGACGACATCGTGCCGATCCCCGGCACCCGCAGCCCCGAGCGTCTCGCCGAGAACGTCGGGGCGGCGGGCGTCGACCTCACCCCAGGGGACCTGGACCGGATCCTGGAGATCCTGCCGCACGGCGCGGCCGGATCCCGCTACCCGGAGTCGATGATGCCGACCTGGTGACGCCGGGGCGTCACTCCTCGGCGATCGGCAGCCGGGCGTCGTCCCGCAGCAGCAGCGGGATCCGGTCGAGCGGCGCGTCGAGGCGGACGGTGGCGCCGCCGGGGTGGGTGGCGCCGGTCCAGGCGCAGGTCCAGCGGGCGCCGGCCGGCAGGTGGACGTCGCGGTGGGTGGCGCCGGCCTCCGTCACCGGGGCCACCAGCAGGTCGGGGCCGAGCAGGAACTGGTCGGTGACCGTCCAGGACGGCTCGTCGTCGGGGAACTCCAGGAACAGCGGCCGCATCACCGGCAGGCCCTCGCGGGCCGCGGTGCGCATCTGTTCGTCGACGTAGGGGCGGATGCGTTCCCGCAGCCGGAGGTAGCGCGTCATGACGGCGTAGGCCTCCTCGCCGTAGGACCAGACCTCGTTGGGGCCGCCGGTCATCTCGCCGCCCAGCGGCAGCCAGGGCAGTCGGAAGCCGTGCAGCCGGAAGATGGGGCAGAGGGCGCCGAACTGGAACCAGCGGACCAGGACCTCGCGGTAGGCCGGGTCGTCCGGGTCGCCGCCGTGGAAGCCGCCGATGTCGGTGGTCCACCAGGGGATGCCGGAGAGCCCGATGCTGAGCCCGGCGGTGATCTGGGCGCGGAGCGACGCGAAGTCGGTGCCGATGTCGCCCGACCAGACGGCGGTGCCGTAGCGCTGGCTGCCGGCCCAGGCCGAGCGGCTGAACGACATGCCGTCGGTGTTCCCCGATGCGGCCATGCCCTCGTGGAAGGTGCGGGCGATCTCCCGGGGGTAGAGGTTGGCGACCTCCTGGCCCTGCCCGGCGTGGTAGCGCAGGTTGGCGGGGTGAGCCGGCTTCATCTCGGGCTCGCAGGCGTCGAGCCACCACAGGTTGATGCCCAACTCCTGGTAGTTCTCCTGAATCCTCGACCACACGAAGTCGCGGGTGGCCGGGTTGGTGGGGTCGAGGAAGGAGACGGTGATCCGGTGGTCGGCGCCCTTGTCCACCCAGGTGGCGTGGGCCGCCGTGCCGTACTCGTTGGCGGCGAACAGGCCGCGGCGGGCCAGCTCCTGGTAGTTCTCGCTCGACTGGTTGACGGACGGCCAGATGGAGACCATCAACTTGACGCCCAGCTCGTCGAGTTCGCGCACCATGGCCGCCGGGTCCGGCCACTCGGCCGGGTCGAACCGCCAGTCGCCGAGCCTGGTCCAGTGGAAGAAGTCGGCGACGATCACGGACATCGGCAGCCCGCGCCGCTTGTGTTCGCGGACCACGGCCAGGAGTTCGTCCTGGCTGCGGTAGCGCAGCTTGCACTGCCAGAAGCCGGTGCCCCAGGCCGGCATCTCGGGTGCGTGCCCGGTGGCGTCCGCGTAGGACCGCAGGATGTCCGCCGGGGTGTCGCCCGCGGTGATCCAGTAGTCGATCTGGCGGGCCGCGTCGGCGACCCACCGGGTGCCGGTGTCGACCAGCTCGACCCGGCCGACGGCCGGGCTGTTCCACAGCAGCCCGTAGCCGCGGTCGGAGAGCAGGAAAGGGATGGAGATCTCGGTGTTGCGCTGCACCAGGTCGACGACGGTGCCCCGGCGGTCGAGCCGGCCGTGCTGGTGCTGGCCGAGGCCGTAGAGCCGCTCGTCCCGGTAGGCGGCGAAGTGCTGTTCGAGGCGCCGGTAGCCGTGGCCGACGGGGGTGTGCGTCCGGGTGCCTGGCCACCAGAAGTGGGCGCGGCGCTCGGCCAGCAGCTCCCGGCCTTCGCCGGTGCGGACGAAGCGGAGTTCGCCGTCGACGGTGAGCTCGGCGGTGATCCGGCCGTTGACGAGGCGGGCCGGCGCCACCGGGTCGGTGGGGGAGCCGAGGCCGTTGGCGAACACGGTCAGCCCGGTCAGGTCGGGCAGGGTGATCCGGGCCTGGCCAGGGGGGCGTTCCGGGTCCTCGAGCAGCGCGCCCGGGACGTCGTCGCGGATCGGGCCCAGGGTGGCCCTGACCCGGACGGCGTCCCGGCCCCAGGGCTCCACGCGCAGCGTCTCGTGTTCGCCGGTCCATTCGAGGCCGCCCGCGTGTTCCCGGAACGGGGCGGCGGTGGCCTGGTCGGTGCTCGGCATGGTGCGGTGTTCTCCAGGTGAGGTGGGTGGGTGGGTGGACGGGGTGAACTGCTCGGTCCTGGCTCGGTCCTGGCTGGTCCTGGCTCAGTCCTTGACCGAGCCGCCGGTGAGGCCGACCGAGATGTACCGCTGGGCGACGACCAGCAGGACGGCGGCCGGCACCGACGCGAGGACGGCGGAGGCCATCAGCGCGTTCCAGTCGGTGGCGTTGGCCCCGACGAAGCGGTAGATGCCGACGGTGACCGGGGTGATCGCGTCCCGCGAGGTGAGGGTGACGGCGAAGAGGAAGTCGGCCCAGGAGAACAGGAACGCGAACAGCCCGGCGGTGATCACGCTGTTGCGGCTCATCGGCACGACGATCCGCAGGAAGGTGCGCCAGGGGCCGGCGCCGTCCAGCGCCGCCGCCTCCACCACCTCGTCCGGGATCTCCCGGAGTTGGGCGCGCAGCAGGACCGCGGCGAACGGCACGGACAGCGTGGACTGGGCCAGCATCAGGCCGATCGTGTTGTTGAGCAGCCCGATCTCGCTGTAGAGCTGGAAGAGCGAGTTGGCCTTCACGATGCCGGGCAGCATCTGCACGATCAGCAGCACGAAGAGCAGCAGCGCCGCGTAGCGCAGCCGGAACCTGGCCAGCGCCCAGGCCAGCGGCGCCGCCAGGGCCAGCGTGATCACCACGTTGCCGCAGGCGACGAAGAGGCTGATCACCAGGTGCCGGCCCTGGGAGTCGAAGGCGGCGCGGTAGCCGTCGAGCGTCGGCTCGGTGGGGAACCAGCGGGGCGGGATGCTCAGCAGCTCGTGGCTGGGCTGGAGTGAGGCGTTGAACATCCAGTACAGCGGGAAGAGCAGCACGCCGACGATCAGCAGCGCCAGGCAGGTGAGGGCCCACCTGCGCGCGCCGGCCCGGGAGTTGGGTGCGGACATGGTGGTGGCTACCTCCCGGCCTGTTCGCGGCGTACGGCCCGCAGGTAGACGAGCGCGAACAGCATGGCGATGACGATCAGCACGTTGCCGACGGCCGCTCCCTGGCCGAAGTGCAGTTGGGTGAAGGAGAGTTGGTAGGACCAGGTGGAGAGCAGCTGGGTGGCGTCGGCCGGCCCGGCCTGGGTGAGCACCATGACGACGTCGAACGCCTTGATGGTGTAGATGAGTCCGAGCATCAGCACCACGGAGGTGACCGGGCGCAGCAGCGGCCAGGTGAGGTGCCTGAACCGCTGCCAGGGGCCGGCGCCGTCCAGCGCGGCGGCCTCGTAGATCCCCGGCGGGATGGAGGTGAGGCCGCCGTAGAGGATCACCATGTTGAAGGGGATGCCGATCCACACGTTGGCGATGACGACGGCGGCCATCGCGTGGTCGGGGCTCACCAGCCAGGGCACCGGGTCGTCGATCAGGTGGAGGTTCAGCAGGACGTGGTTGACGACGCCGTAGTCCTGGTCGAGCAGCCAGCGGAAGACGGTGCCGGAGACCAGCAGCGGCAGCAGCCAGGGCAGCAGGAGCAGGGCGCGCAGCACGCCGGCGAGCGGGAAGTGGCGGCGGAAGAACAGCGCGAGGGCGAGGCCGATGGCGAACTGGAAGGCCAGCGAGGCGACGGTGAAGACCACGGTGTTCCACAGGGTGGTGGAGAACAGCTCGTCGCCGAGGACCGCGGCGTAGTTGGCGAGGCCGTTGAAGGGCGCGCCGCCGTCGTAGAACGAGGTCACCGTGTAGTCCTGGAAGGACATCACGACGTTGGCGGCGAGCGGGTAGCCGAAGAACACCGCCAGGTAGAGCACGGCCGGCACGTAGAAGCTGAGCTTGGCCAGGGCCTGTCGTTTGGATGTTCGTGGATCAGCGAGCGGCGCATGGCGCCCGGCTGGCAAGGCGCCGGATCGCAGCTCGTACTTGGCCGTACTCGCGCGATTCGGCAACGCGGCCAGGCGGGATGCCAGGCGTCGCGAGCCCGCGAAGATCCAAACGACAGGCCCTCGGCGTGGGGTCATGGTCATGATGCGTCGGCCGCCTCTCGCTGGGCCCTGGCCAGGGCCTCCGCCGGGTCCGCCTGCCCGGTGGCGACCCGTTGCAGCGCGGTGGATATCGCCTGCGACACGGCCGGGTAGTCGGTGCCGAGCTCGGCGGTGCGGGCCTCGGCGCTCGGCGCGCTGGCCACGAAGGGCGCCAGCTCGGGCCGTTCCTCGACCAGCCGGGCCGCGACGTCCGGGTGGGCCGGCACGTCGGCGCGCAGCCGCGCCCACTGGAGCATGTTCTCGGGGGCGAGCACGCAGTCGAGCAGCGCGACGGCCCGCTCCTGCCGCTCGCCCTCGGGGACGGCCCAGACCTCGCCGCCCAGCGGGGTGGCCGGCTGGTCGCCGGCCTCGGGCACCGGCAGCGGCACCACGCCCCAGTCGACGTCCTGTTGGGCGTCGAGCGAGGCCAGCTGCCAGGAGCCGTTGATCATCATGGCGGCGTGGCCGCCGACGAACTGCTCGGCGACGTCGGACTGTTGCCAGTTGAGGGCCGAGGAGGAGACGGAGCCGTCGGCGAAGAGCGAGGCCCAGAAGGTGAGGGCGGTCTCGGCCTCCGGCGAGTCGAGGTCGGTGAGTTCGGCGCCGGCGCCCCAGAGGAACGGCTCGAACTGCCAGGTGCCCTCCTCGGTGCCGATCGCGGAGAGCGCGAGCCCGTACCGGTCGCCGTCGGTGAGCGCGGCGGCCGTCTCCCGCAACTCGTCCCAGGTGGTGGGCGGTTGGAGGCCGGCCTCGGCGAACACCCCCCGGTCGTAGAAGAGCGCGAGGCCGTTGACGCCGGGCGCCACCCCGTAGAGCTCGCCCTGGTAGCTGCCGGCGGCCAGCACGCTGTCGTAGAAGCCCTCGGTGTCGACGCGGCCGTCGAGCGGCAGCAGCGCGCCGGTCGAGGCGAGCTTGGCGAGGTCGGGGTTGTCGCTGAGCACCAGGTCGGGGAGGGTGTCGGCGGCGCCGTCCCGCAGCAGCTTGGGTACCAGCTGGGAGCGTGGCATCACCTCGCGCACCACGGTGACGCCGGTCTCCTCGCCGCAGGAGCGGAGGATCTCGGTGAGCGCGGTGTTGCCGGGTTCTGCGGTGTAGTAGTCCGCGACCGTCAGCGTGTTGGGCCCGGTCTCCGCGGTGATCAGCCCGCAGCCTGGCACCGTGACGAGGACGGTGCTGGCGGCGGCGATGGCTATGCGTCGTCGGTGGGCGGGCATGGCGCGTCCATGGGTGTCGGCTCTCCGAACGGTGGTCTGGGGAAGGGGTGTTGGGGCAGGGGGCTGCCGGGGAAGGGGCTGCGGAAGGGGAGTCAGTCGGTGCTGCCGGGCGCGGGCGGCGCGGTGCTGCCCCTGGCGGTCAGCCGGGGGGTGAGCAGCACCGGCGCGGCGCCCGGGCCCCGGTCCGCCATCAGCAGGTCGATCGCGGTCGCCGTCATGTCGGCGGCCGGCACCGCGACGGAGGTGAGCGGCGGGGTGCCCGCGGTCGCGACGGCGTCAGAACCGAGCACGACGACGGACAGGTCCTCGGGGATGGCGCGCCCGTAGCCGCGCAGCAGCGGGGCCAGGTGCGGGGTGGCGGCCTCGTTCTGGACGATGAGCGCGGTGGCGCCCGGCCGTTCCTGGAGCACCCGGGTCAGGGTGCCGGCCGTCGAGTCCCAGTCGCCCTCGGTGGGGCGGTGGGTGAGCCGGACGCCCCGGGCGGCGGCCCGCTCGAGCGCGCCGGCCACGGTGCGCTCGGCGAATCCGTACCGCCGCCGGTAGACGGCGGGCGGCGCGCCCAGCATGACGACCTCGCGGTGCCCGAGGTCGGCGAGGTGGTCGACGCACAGCCGGCCGGCGGCCCGGAAGTCGAGGTCGACGCAGGCCAGCCCCGCCGGGTCGCGGGGCAGGCCGAGCAGCACGGTGGGCACCGGCAGCCGGCGCACGGTGTCGAGACGCGGGTCCATGACCTCGATGTCCATCAGGATCAGGCCGTCGAGCAGCGCCGCGTCCAGCAGGCCGTGTTCGGCCTCCTCGGTGAGCAGCAGCACGTTGCGGCCGTGGCGCCGGGCGGCGACGCTCGCCGAGAGCATGAACTCGGCGAGCAGCGGCCGGTGGGTGCCGTCGTCGACGCGCAGCGCGAGGCCGATGATCCCGCTCCTGCTGCCGCTCGACGGCCGGTAGCCGAGGCTGACGACGCTGTCCAGCACCCGCTGCCTGGTGGGCGGCGAGATCGGACGCTTGCCGCTGAGGACGTAGGAGACGGTGCTGACCGCGACGCCGGCGTGCCGTGCGACCTCGGTGATGCTGACCATGCCCTACCTCCTCGTGGGCGCGCGCGGCGACCGTCGAAATCCTTCGACGGAAGTCGTGCCCTCTGCCGTGCTCCACGCGCGGCGTCGGCGACATTAGGGCCGGTTGGATGGGCTGTCCATAGCTTCGGGCCGGTTTCGACGGATTTCGACGCGGGGCGGGTTTCCGGCCGTCGAGGGCGGTTACTCGCCAGCTCTCACACCCGGAGGCACCGGAGGCACCGGAGGTTGGTCATGCCCGCATCGCCGGAACTGCTCGCCGTCAAACAGGCCCTGGAGGCTCAGATCTTCTCGTTCGACGAGGTGACCGGCATCGACATCGGGTACCGGGACGAGGAGGCCGCCGACCCCGAGGACCTGGCGATCCGGATCTTCGTCCGCGACGCGGACGCCGTGCCGCCGGCGCTCGACGTGGTCCTGGGGCAGTTCCCGGTGCCGCTGGTGATCGTCCAGCGCACCTTCGAGTCGCTCGGCACGTTGCCCGACACCTCGCGGCACCGGCCACTGGAGGGTGGCGTGTCGGTGGTCTCGGACCGTGGGCTCGCCAACGGCGTGGCCGGGACCCTCGGGGCGCTGGCCCGCACCACCGAGACCGACCCGCCGCTGCTCGTCGGCCTCTCCAACCACCATGTGCTCGCGGTGGACAGCGCACGGCAGTTCGGCGACGCCGTCATGCAGCCCGAGCCGGGTCCGGCCGGCGTGGCGCCAGGCGACCGGGTCGGCGAGCTGATCAGCTGGGCCTACCCCGAGCTGCTCTTCGAGGGCACCACGGACGCCGCCATCTGCACCCTCCAGCCGACGCCGCCGCAGGCGAACATCGCCGACATCGGCCCCACCGCCGGCACCGGCACGGACAGCCTGGGCATGCAGGTGCGCAAGCGCGGCCGGACCACCGGCCTCACGTTCGGGATCGTGACGACGGAGGGGCAGACCGGCGGGTTCATCGTGGACTGTCCGCGCTTCCCCGCCGTGAACGACCCGAACACCGGCCAGCAGACGACCAGACGCAGGCTGGTGGACCAGTTCCTGATCAGGGCCGACTTCGTCCTGTCGCCCTTCTTCAGCGACCACGGCGACTCGGGCGCGGTGGTGGTGGACACCCAGAGCCGCATCGTCGGGCTGCTGCACGGGCACGGCTACGTCACCCCGGGCGATCCGTCGCCCGTCGGCGTCGCCACCCCGATCGGCGTCGTGGAGCAGGACCTGCGGATCAGCCTGACCAACCCGATCTGACCGCCCGCCCGCCAGGGCACATGGCTCAGCCGACGTGTACGCGGGGCCGGCAGGGCGGTTCCGGCTCGGCGCGGCGCAGCACCTCGCGGGTCACCGGGGCGACCTCGCCGTCGCCGAAGACCAGGAAGCGCAGCAGGTGGCCGAGGGGGTGCCCCTCGGTCCAGTTGAAGTAGGCGTGCGGCACCGCGCCGGTGCGGTCGCGCAGGTGCAGCAGCACGGCCGCGATGGTGTTCGGCACCACCGGGCCCTCGACGCGCAGCACGTGGCAGCCGTACCGCCGCTCGCCGCGGACCGTGACGTCGGCGGTGAAGTCGGAGGAGTCGGGCACCGTGACCTCGAGGAACAACACCGGGCCGCCGTCCGGGATGTGGGTCTCCTCGCGCTGGCTGTACTCCTTCTCGCGGTACTCCGCCGCGCTCCGGTAGTACCGCTCGTTCGGCTCGTTGGCGATGATCCGCAGCGGGCCGCGGGCGGCCGCGTCGTCGATCATCCTGGCGGCGTCGTCGTCCAGGGTGATCTGCCGGGTGCGCAGCTCGAACGCGCGGTGGATCCGGGAGACGAACGAGGTGAGCAGGATGCCGAGGATGAACAGCGACGCGATCCGGATGCCGTCCGGGCGCTCGATGACGTTGATCACCAGCGTGTAGCCGAAGACGGCGGTGATCACGCCGAAGCCGAGGGAGGAGCGGCGGTTGCCCCGGCGCCGCGCCGAGATGGTGGCGGCGATCGAGGCCGAGACCATCAGCACCAGCACCCCGGTCGCGTACGCGCCGCCCTGGGCGTCGACGTCGGCCTGGAAGAGGACGGTGATGGTGAACGCGATGGCGGTGAACAGCAGCACCAGCGGCCGCACCGCGCGGGCCCACTCGGGGGCCATGCCGTAGCGGGGCAGGTAGCGCGGCACCAGGTTGAGCAGCCCGGCCAGGGCCGAGGCGCCGGCGAACCACAGGATGGCGATGGTGGAGACGTCGTAGAGCGTGCCGAACGCCTCGCCCAGGTAGTCGTGGGCCAGGAAGGCCAGCGCCCGCCCGTTGGCCTCGCCGCCCGACTCGAACTCCGCGGCCGGGATCAGCAGCGTGGTGGCGAGGCTGGAGACCAGCAGGAAGCCGCTCATGATGAGCGCGGCCGTGGTGAGCAGCTTCCTGGTGTCGCGGATCCGGCCGGCCGGGTGGGCCTCGGTGTCGGTCGCGTCGCCGCGCACCTGTGGCATCACGGCGACGCCGGTCTCGAACCCCGACATGCCGAGGGCCAGCCTCGGGAAGACCAGCAGCGCCACGCCGACCATCAGCCAGGGCGAGGAGTGCTCGGCGGTGGCGGCGTCCCACCAGTCGGTGACGACCACCGGCTCGGTCAGCACGTGCCAGGCGGCGGTCGCCAGCACGATCACGTTCAGGGCCAGGTAGACCGCGACCAGGACGACGGCGACGCCGATCGCCTCCCGGAAGCCCTTGAGGAACACGGCGCCAAGACCGGCGATCAGCAGCAGCGTGATCCACACGTTGCCGTCGTCCACGAAGGACGGGGCGAGGGGGTTCTCGACCACGTGGGCGGAGGCGTCGGCCGCCGAGAGCGTGATGGTGATCATGAAGTCGGTGGCGGCGAAGCCCAGCAGCACCAGCACGAACACCTTGCCCGACCACCAGGGCAGCAGCCGCTCCAGCATGGCGATCGAGCCCTCGCCGTGCGGGCTCTCGCGCGCCACCCGGCGGTAGACGGGCAGCGCGCCGAGCAGCGTCAGGCCGATCAGCACCACGGTGGCGAGCGGCGAGAGCAGGCCGGCGGCGAGCGCGGCGATGCCCGGCTGGTAGCCGAGGGTGGAGAAGTAGTCGACGCCGGTCAGGCACATCACCCGCCACCAGCGCTGGCCCCGGTGCTCGGCCGGGACGGTGGCGTGCGGCCCCGGATGGCGGGCGGCCCGCTCGCTGAGCCCGTCGAGCAGCCACGCCCGCAGCCGCCCGGGGCCGCGGCGCAGCCGGGCGTCGGCCGGCTTCGGGGCCT
>NZ_BAAGPR010000061.1:0-47897 GCF_054783955.1 Streptomyces mayteni
CCGACTTGGCAGCCGTACCCGCCGCAGGGCCAGCCGCGGGTCTGACCGGCCGCGCCCGACCCCCACGGTTCACTCGAGGGCGCCCGCCTCGAAGGCGCCCGCGGCGGCCGCGAGCGCGGCGGCACGGGCCGCGCTCGCCGGCAGCGCCGGGTCGTCCGGCAGCCCGAGCAGCACCAGCTGGTGGTAGAGCGGCGCGGTCGCGGCCACCAGCAGCCGCCGCGCGTCGGCCCCGGGCGGCGCCTCGCCGCGCTCGACGGCCCGGGCGACGATCACCTCGCAGCGCGCGTACCTGTCGTCCCAGAACCGCCCGAGGGCCGCCGCGGCCGCCGGGGAGCGGAACGAGGCCGCGATCAGCGCCGGCGTGAGCGGCGGGTCCCCCGTCAGCCCCGCCCGCACCTCCTCGTTGAGCGCCGTGAGATCGCCGAGGAGCGAGCCCGTGTCGGGCGGCCGCCAGTCGTCGTCGCGCGCCGCGGCCAGCACATCGGCCAGCAGGCCGCCGACCTCGCGCCACCGCCGGTACACCGTGGTGCGGTGGACGCCGGACCGCTCGGCCACCGCGTCCATCGTGAGCGTGTCGTAGCCACCCTCCACCAGCAGCGCGCGCACCGCGTCCAGCACCTGGGCGCGGACCCGTGCGGCGCGGCCACCCGGGCGGCGGGCGGTGGCCATCGCGCCGGCATTCATGCTCACCCTGACCACCGTCTCGGAACTCGCCGCCGGCCCCTACGGCATCACCGTCGGCCCGGACGGCGCCCTCTGGTTCACCCTGGTCCACGCCGGCGAGATCGGCCGCCTCGCGCCCGACGGCCGGGTCGACCGCTTCCCCGTGGACCCGGCCGGCGGCCCCACCGTCATCACCACCGGGCCGGACGGCGCCCTGTGGTTCACCCTCAACCGTGCCCACGCCATCGGCAGGATCACCGTCACGGGAGAGACGACCACCTACCCCGTCCCGACCCCGGAAGCCGGCCCCTACGGCATCGCGGCCGGTCCCGACGGCGCGCTCTGGTTCACCGAGCTCAACGCCGACCGGATCGGCCGGATCACGGTCGACGGCGCCGTGACCGAGTTCCCACTGCCCGACCGCGCCTGCCGCCCGCACGCCATCGCCGCGGCGGGCGACCGCCTCTGGCTCACCGAGTGGGGCGCCGGCCGGCTCACCGCCATCACGCCGGCCGGCCGCGTCGAGGAGCACCAGCTGCCGGGACCGGCCAACCCCGAGCCGCACGGCCTGACCGTCGGCCGGGACGGCGCGGTGCACACCGCGCTGGAGATCGGGGTGATCGCCCGGTGGGTCGCGCCCTGACATCCTGCCCCCATGGACGAACAGGCCAACGACGACGGGGTGCGGCGCAGCTACGACACCGTGGCCGAGGAATACGCGCGCCGGCTGCACGACGAGTTGGCCGGCAAGCCGCTCGACCGGGCCCTGCTCACCGCGCTCACTGAGGGGCTCGAACCGGGCGCCGCGATCGCCGACCTCGGCTGCGGCCCCGGCCAGGTGGCGGCCTGGCTCGCCGCACGAGGCGCCCGCACGGTCGGCGTCGACCTGTCGAGCCGCATGGTGGCCCTCGGCCGCGAGCGCTACCCCGGGGTCGAGTTCCGGGAGGGCGACCTGCGCGCGCTGCCCGCCGAGGACGGCGAGTTCGGCGCCGCCGTCGCCCTCTACTCGCTCATCCACCTCGCCCCCGCCGACCTGCCGCGCGCCCTCGCGGAGGCCCGACGGGTGCTGCGCCCGGCCGGCCTCCTGCTGCTCGCCTTCCACGTCGGCGACGAGGTCCGGCACCTGGGGGAGTGGTGGGGCCACCCGGTGGACGTGGACTTCCACTTCCTCGACCCATCCCACGTCGCCGGGCTGTTGACGGCGGCCGGCTTCACCGTCGAGGCGCGCCTGGAGCGCGTCCACTACCCGCACGAGGCCGAGACCCGGCGCGCCTACCTGCTCGCCCGCCGCGGGTGACCGCCGCCCCGAACCTGGCGCGCTCGGGCCCGACGCGTGAGGCCCGACACGTCAGGCCCGACACGTCAGGCCCGCACCGTGATCGCGCGGCTGGGCAGCGGGCTGGAGTAGACGACGCTCGTCGTGACGGAGCCGAGCCCGGCGATCCGGCCCACCGTCGCCTCCAGATCGCGCATGTCACGGGCGGCCACCTTGAGCACGAAGCAGTCCTCGCCGGTCACGTGGTGGGCCTCCAGGATCTCGGGCATCACCGCCACCAGGTCGTGGAACGGCTTGTAGTTGGGCGTCGGGTAGCGGAGGCGGACGAACGCGAGGATGCCGTAGCCGAGTCGTTCCGGGTCCACCACGGCCGCGTACCCCCGGATCACGCCGCTCTCCTCGAGGCGCCGCACGCGCTCGGCGACGGCACTGGCCGACATGGAGACGGCGCGGGCCAACTCGGCGTAGCTGGCCCGCCCCTCCCGCTGGAGGGCTTCCAGCACGCGCATGTCGGTCTCGTCGAGGGAATCAGCGGTCATGGACGATTCCTACCACGGCATCCACGGCCGAGCCCGGGGAACGCCATCGATCGCCCGTTCCGTCCCCGGCCCGCCGCCCGTAGCGTTTCCGCCATGACCGACACCCGCTCCGCGAGCCCCGCCCTGCGCACGCCACCGGCGGCGCCCGCCGAGGCCGCCACCTTCTTCGCCGCCCGACTCGCTTGCCAGGCGGACGTCTCCGACGTCCACGCCTCGCTCGTCTCAGGCACCCCCGGCTTCGCCCTGGTCGACTCGCGCGGCGACGCCGGCTGGCGGCAGGGCCATGTGCCGGGCGCCGTCCACCTGCCCACGGCCGACATCCCGAGCCGGGCCGCGGCCCTCCTCGACCCGGAGGTCCCGGTCGTCACCTACTGCTGGGGCCCCGGCTGCGACGGCGCCACCCGCGCGGCGCTCGCCCTCGCCCGACTCGGCTACCGGGTCAAGGAGATGATCGGCGGCATCGAGTACTGGATCCGCGAGGGCTTCCCGGTCGAGACCGCGGCCGGCACCGAGCGGCGCGCGGCCGACCCGCTGACGGTCCCGGTCTCCTCCGTCAGCTGCGACTGCTGACGCCGCGGCCTTCGGCGGCTTCCCGCCACCAGACGAAGACCTCCGTGCTCGGCTGGCGTTCGGAGAATCGCCCCGAGGTGGACGCGTCGCCGAGCAGCCGACGCAGCTCCGCCTCGAAGTCGTCGCGACGCGCGCCGAACAGGTGCGGGGCCGAGAACGACATCGAGAACACGCCGGCGACGACGTCCTCCACCGTGCGCTCCAACGCGCGGCCACCGGGCACCACATGGCGGTCGGGCCCGGCGAACCCGGCCCGACGGAGAACCTCGGCCTCCCCGCCGGGAGTTCCCCGCGGCAGCACCCCGCGCCCGGCCCGCCTGACCGGCCCCAGATACCGCCGCACCAGCTCCTCCACCGCCGGGTAGGGCACGGCCGGGTGGGGGAGACCGCCGACCGACCGGGGCGCCGTCTCCGTCTCCGTCTCCGTCTTGAGGTCCGAGATGTGCACCAGCGCCCCGCCGGGCCGCAGCAGGTCGCGGAGGGTGGCGGCCACCAGCTCCTGATCCATCCAGTGGAACGACTGGGCGAGGGTCGCGACGGTGAACGTCCCGAGCCCCGCCGGCAACTCCTCGGCCCTGGCCCGCACCCACCGCGTCTTCCCCGCCACCCCGGCCCTGGTGGCCTCGCGCTCGGCCTCGGCGACCATCCCGGCGTCCGGATCCACCCCGACGACCTCGGCGAACAGGTCCGCCAACGTGAGGGCGACGACCCCGGGGCCACACCCCACGTCGAGCAGCCGCCCCCGCCGGTCGAGCCCCAGCGCCCCCGCGAGCACGTCCGCCAGCCCCGGCGCGTAGGGCAGCCGCCCCCGCCGGTAGTACGCGGCCGTACCCGCGAACAACGTCTCGTCCCATTCCCACCCGGCCACCATGCCGCCACCGTCCCTCCGTCATCAGGGCCATCGCCCCATCCGGCGGCAGATGATCCCACGTCGCCCCGCCGAGCGTCGGCGGACCGCCGCCGCGCTCCCGTACCCGCCGCCGGTCCCCTCCGGGGGAGGGGAGACCGTACGGTCCTCGACCCCACACGCCAGGGCCAGTTGATGTGCCGTTCGCCTGGACTCCGAGATCGCACGCCGCAGGCGCACGTGGCGGGTGGGGCCCGCCGGTCGCCCGGGATCGCGGCCGCCGCCCGGCGCCCGAAGCCAGCGCACGCGTCCCCGCTTTACCGGTTATTGACGGGCCGTTGGGCCGTTGCCATACTCGCGGTTCAGCAAGGCTCGGCAAGCGCTTTCCCGGCCGGCGCCGCATCTCGCGCCGTCCCGCCAGAAATCGCCGTGGCGCCGCTCGATCTCCCTGGGTCCATGTCACTCCCCGGTCGAGGACAGGCCGGTCGTGAATCGATTCATGTTCGACGAGGTGGCGCGCGGTCCCCAGCCCCCACACGCCCCCACCTTCAGGAGTGAACGATGGGACGCAGAGCCGCAACCCCCATCAGTAAGTCCACGGGCAAGCCCCGCGCGAAGCGCAAGGTCACCCTTCTCCTCTCCGCCGTGGTCGCCCTCGTCACCGCCGGGGCCACCATGAGCGGTCCGGCCGTCGCCGCCGACGACATCGGCGTCGCGGCCTGCGGCGACGGTTCGTACCAGGCGGAGGCCGTGCGCAACGGCAACACCTGGACCGCGCCCGGCTACTCCGGCACCGACATGCTCTCCGCGATGCGCGCGGCCGTGAACAGCCTGACGCCCGGCCGCACCTCCAAGCAGCGTGTGGTGGTGCGCGGTTCTGGCCAGGTACCGGCCAACCAGTCGCTCGACCTGCCCAGTTACACCGTGCTCGACGTCTGCGGCACGATCAACTACACCGGCACCATGGCCGCCAACCAGGCGCCGATCCGCACCCAGAACACCACCGACGTCGAGGTGCAGAACGTCTCCATCACCGGCGCGCCCTACTTCGGCATCTTCGTGCGGAACGGCACCAACATCACCCTCGGCCAGATCAACATGCAGCTCTCCGGGGGTCTCGGCATCCGGATCGACAACCACGCCAACCGCAACGTCCGCACCCGCAACGTGCGGATCGACAACGTCTTCGTCTCCGGCAGCGGCAGCCACGCCGTGGAGACCTACGGCGTGGACGGCATCACCATCGGCACCGTCACGGCCCGCAACGTCGGCGAGTCGGGGCTGCTGCTCAACGACACGATCAACGCCACCATCACCCGGGTCGACGCCGAGAACGCCGGCACCGGCACCGGCTACGCCGCGTTCCGGATGGCCAACCGGAACGGCCGGATCGGCAGCAGCTACCCGGTGAACATCCGGGTCGGCGAGGTGATCGCCAGGGGCGGCGGGCGCGGCGTCTTCTGCGTCTCGGAGAGCGGCGGCGCGCAGATCGACCGGGTCACCATCTCCAACACCGGGAACAACGCCATCCTGATCGAGAACTGCTACGGCGTGAACATCGCCACCCAGGGCGGCACGATCACCGGCGGTGGCGGGGTGCGGATCGCGGCCCGCACCGAGTTCGCGAACACCAGCGACGTCACGCTGCAGAACCTCACGCTCACCAACAACTCGCTCACCGAGAACCCGTGCGGCGTGCGGATCACTTACCGCAACCTCACGCTGAACAACAGCAGCCGCAGCACCTGCAGTTGATTCGCCGGTGATCCCGACGGTGATCCCACCGGCGGTCCCGTCCCGGTGGCGCGGCACGCCGCGCGCCGCCGGGACGGCAAGCGATTTCTGTCAGAACCGTTGACGCCGTCCCTGGGCCGACCTACGTTCGTCGGCGGCACGCGTCATATGGCGTATGCCGTACACCAGATGTCATATACGAGATACGAGACACGAGAAACGACGCGCGTGAACGCTCCGCTGTCCGGCGCCGCGCCGGTGCCTATCCCCTCCCGCACCCAGTTCGTCCTCGAGCACCTGACGCGGGCGATCCTGACCGGTGTGCTCGAACCGGGTTCGCCGCTGGTCGAGAACGAGCTGGCCGCCCGGTTCGGCGTCTCCAAGACGCCGGTCAGGGAGGCGTTGAAGACGCTGGCCGGCCGGGGGCTCGTCGTGATGAGCGAGTACCGCGGCGCCTCGGTGCGGACCGTGGACGCCGCCATGGCCCGCTCGGTCTACGACGTCCGGCTGCTGCTCGAACCCGAGGCGCTGAGCCGCACCGTGAGCTCCGGCGCCGACCTGGCGGCCGCGCACGCCGCGCTGACCCAGGCGGACACCGCGACGGACACCGCGGAGCGCTCCCTGGCCAACCGCGACTTCCACCGGGCGCTCTACCTGCCCTGCGGGAACCCGCTGCTGGCCAGGATGCTCGACGAGCTGCGCGACCAGGCGGCGCTGGTCTCCTCCGTGGCCTGGCAGGCCAGGCCGACCTGGGACCGGGAGGCCGAGGAGCACCGGGCGATCCTGGCGCGGGCCGAGGCCGGCGACGCGCCGGGCGCGGCCGAGCTGCTGCGCGCACACATCCTGGCCTTCGTCCGCCGCGCCTTCCCGGAGGAGGCGTCGGCCATGGACGGCGGGCCGCGAGCACCTGAGCACGACCGACACGCACAGGCACAGGCACAGGCACAGGCACAGGCACAGGCACAGGCAAGGGAACAGGAACAGGAAGAGGCGTGATGAACGACTTCGCGGCGCAGCGAGCCGCACTCGCCGATGTGGTGGCCATCACCGTCAGCCCCTTCGACGCGAACGGCGCGTTCGACGGGGACGTCTACCGGACGCTGGTCCGCCGGCTGCTGGACGGCGGGGTCCGCACCCTCACCGCCAACGGCAACACCAGCGAGTTCTACTCCCTGACCCTGGAGGAGCGGCGCGTCCAGACCGAGCTGACGGTCGCCGAGGCGGGCGACGCGGCGCAGGTCATCGTCGGCGTCGGCCAGGACGCGACGACGGCGGTCGCCGCGGCCCGGCACGCGGCGGAGGCCGGCGCGTCGATGGTGATGGTGCACCAGCCGGTCAACCCGTACGTCTCGCAGGACGGTTGGGTGGAGTACCACCGGCTGATCGCCGAGGCGGTGCCGGAGCTCGGCGTCGTCCCCTACGTGCGGAACCCGGCGATCGAGGGCGCCTCGCTGGCGCGGCTCGCCGAGTCGAGCCCCAACGTGATCGGCGTGAAGTACGCGGTGCCGGACCCGGTGCGGTTCTCGACCTTCGCGCGGGACGCCGGCCTCGACCGCTTCGTCTGGGTGGCCGGGCTCGCCGAGCTGTACGCGCCGGCGTACTTCGCGTGCGGCGCCACGGGCTTCACGTCAGGACTGGTCGGCGTCGCGCCGGCGATCTCGCGGGAGATGCTGGCCGCGCTGCGCGCCGGCGACTACCCGGCGGCGATGCGGGTGTGGGACCGGATCCGCGGCTTCGAGGAGCTGCGGGCGGCGCGCCAGTCGGCGAACAACGTGACGGTCGTCAAGGAGGCGCTGGCCGCGCTCGGCCTGTGCCGGCGCGACGTCCGCCCGCCGAGCGCGGTCCTGCCGGAGCCCTCGCGGGCGGCGGTCGCGGCGATAGTCGAGGGGTGGGAGGTCGCGTGAGCCCCACGACAACCGCGGTGCGGGGGCGGAGCCCTCACGCCCCCGAGCCCCCCGCGGCCGGCCCGGCCGGCCAGGCCGACGCGGAACGCGCCGGACGCCAGGCCGGGGCCGGCTCGGGTCGGCCGTCGGAGACCCTCCGCAGCCACCAGTGGTACGGCACCGACGGGCTGCGGACGTTCAGCCACCGGGCCAGGACCAGGCAGCTCGGCTATCTGCCCGAGGAGCACCTCGGGAAGCCGGTCATCGCGATCCTCAACACCTGGTCGGACATCAACCCCTGCCACCAGCACCTCCGCGAGCGCGCGCAGGCCGTGAAGCGCGGGGTGTGGCAGGCCGGCGGCTATCCGCTGGAGTTCCCGGTGGCGACGCTGTCGGAGACGTTCCAGAAGCCGACGCCGATGCTCTACCGCAACCTCCTCGCCATGGAGACCGAGGAGCTGCTGCGTTCCTACCCGGTCGACGGCGTCGTGCTGATGGGCGGTTGCGACAAGACGACGCCCGCGCTGCTGATGGGCGCGGCAAGCGCCGACCTGCCCACCGTGTTCGTGCCCGCCGGGCCGATGCTGCGCGGCCACTGGCGGCGCGAGACGCTCGGCTCCGGCACGGACATGTGGAAGTACTGGGACGAGAAGCGCGCCGGCCGGATCGGCGACCGGGAGATGGCGGAGCTGGAGAACGGGCTGGCCCGCTCGGCCGGCACCTGCATGACGATGGGCACCGCCTCCACCATGACCTCGGCCGCCGAGGTGCTGGGCGTGACCATGCCGGGCGCGGCGGCCATCCCGGCCGTCGACTCGGGCCACGAACGGATGGCGGCCGCCGCCGGGCTGCGCGTGGTGAAGCTGGTCGAGGAGGGCGCCACGCTCTCCCGCTTCCTCACCCGCGAGGCGTACGAGGACGCCATCGCCACCGTGCTGGCCCTCGGCGGCTCGACCAACGCCGTGATCCACCTGGTCGCGATGGCCGGCCGCTCCCAGGTGCCGCTCGACCTCGACGACTTCGACCGCATCGCGCGGACCGTGCCGGTGCTTGCCGACGTCCGCCCGGGCGGCCGGTTCCTGATGGAGGACTTCTACTACGCGGGCGGGCTGCCCGGGCTGCTCGCCAGGCTCGGCGAGGCCGGGGTGCTGCACCTGGACCGGCCCACCATCGCGCACGCCTCGATGCGCGAGCAGCTGGCGGACGCGCTGGTCCACGACGACGAGGTGATCCGCACCGTCGACAACCCCCTCGCCGAGCAGGGCGGCCTGGCCGTGCTGCGCGGCAACCTCGCCCCCGACGGCGCCGTGATCAAGCACATCTCCGCCGAGCCGGACCTGCACCGACACACCGGCCCCGCCGTCGTGTTCGACGACTACCGCACGATGCAGCGCACCATCAACGACCCCGAGCTGAACATCACCAGGGACCACGTGCTGGTGCTGCGCGGCTCGGGCCCGCTCGGCGGCCCCGGCATGCCGGAGTACGGCATGCTGCCGATCCCCGACTACCTGCTGAAGGAGGGCGTCACCGACATGGTGCGGCTCTCCGACGCCCGGATGAGCGGCACCAGTTACGGCGCGTGCGTGCTGCACATCGCGCCCGAGTCGCACGTCGGCGGCCCGCTCGCCCTGGTGGAGAACGGCGACCTGATCACGCTCGACGTCGAGGCCCGGGTGCTGCGCCTGGAGGTCGACGACGAGGAGCTGGCCCGCCGCCGCGCGGCCTGGACCGCGCCGCCCGAGCGGTACGGGCGCGGCTACGGCGCGCTCTACCAGGAGCACATCACCCAGGCCGACACCGGCTGCGACTTCGCGTTCCTGTCCCGACCCGGGGAGGTGCCGGAGCCCTACGCCGGCTGAACGGCCGGGCGGCCGATCGGCCGGGAAGGCCACGACAGCTTGAAGGCTTCGAGAGGTAACGATGGCAATCGCGCACCAAGAACGGCCGGCAAGGCCCAAGCGCCGCCGCCGAGCCGGAAGCACGTCACGCTATCTGCCCTACCTGCTGATCGCCCCCGCCGGGCTGCTGATGCTGGGCTTCATCGCCTACCCGATGCTCAGCGTCCTCTACTACAGCCTGCGGGACTACAACGTCACCAAGCCCTGGCGGAACGGGTTCGCCGGCCTCGACAACTTCCGGGAGATCCTCACCGACGACCCGTTCTTCTGGGACACCCTGGCGTTCAGCGCCCGCTGGGTGCTCGTCGAGGTCGGCCTCCAACTCGCCTTCGGCCTGGTCCTGGCGCTGCTGATCAACCAGACCTTCGTCGGGCGCGGCCTGGCCCGCGCCCTGGTCTTCTCGCCGTGGGCCGTGTCCGGTGTGCTGACCAGCACCATCTGGCTGCTGCTCTACAACTCGTCCACCGGCGTCAGCCGCTACCTGGCCGACGCCGGCATCGGCGAGTACGGCACCTCGGTCATCTCCAACCCCGACACGGTCTTCTGGGGCGCGGTGGTCGCCGAACTCTGGCGCGGCGTCCCGTTCTTCGCGATCCTCATCCTGGCCGACCTGCAGTCCGTCTCCAAGGACCTGTACGAGGCGGCCGGCGTCGACGGCGCCGGCCGGCTGCGCCGCTTCTGGCACATCACGCTGCCGCACCTCCGGGACGCCATCGTCCTCTCCACCCTGCTCCGCGCGGTCTGGGAGTTCAACAACGTCGACCTGCTCTACACCCTCACCGGCGGCGGCCCGGCCGGTGGGACCACCACCCTGCCGCTGTACGTCGCCCAGACCGGCATCGACGGCAACGAGTTCGGCTACGCCGCCGCGCTGACCACGGTCGCCTTCGTGATCCTGGTGTTCTGCTCGATCCTCTACCTGCGCCTGAGCAAGTTCGGAGGTGACGACAGGTGACCACCGTCAGCCTCGGTCACGACACCGCGCCGGCGACCGAGGAGCCGCCGCCCGGGCCGCCCGCCGGCCGGGCCCGCCGCCGGCGCCGCCGCCCGAACGACGAGCCGCCGCGCTGGCAGGTCCTCCTGCCGCTCGGCCTCTACCTGCTCTTCACCCTGATCCCCTTCTACTGGATGCTGCTGTTCGCGCTGCGCGAGCCGGGCTCCGACTCGCTGCTGCCCTGGCCCGTCACCGGCCAGCACTTCGAGAAGGTGTGGAACGAGCGCGGCTTCGACACCTACGTCGTCAACAGCGTCCAGGTCGGAATCGCCACCATGCTGATGACGATGCTGGTGGCGCTCTCCGGCGGCTACGCCCTCGCCCGGTTCAGGTTCCGGCTGCGGATGCCGTTCCTGCTCGCCCTGCTCTGCTCCCAGTTCATCCCCGGCGCGCTGATGCTGGTGCCGCTCTTCGAGGTGTTCCGCGAGCTCCAACTGCTCAACTCGCTGTGGAGCGTGATCCTCGCCGAGACCGTCTTCCAACTGCCGCTCTCGATGATCCTGATCAGCGGCTTCATCAGGAACGTGCCGCCCTCGCTTGAGGAGGCCGCCTGGGTGGACGGCTGCTCCCGGCTGCGCGGCTTCCTCGCCATCGTGCTGCCGCTGCTGCGGCCGGGTCTGGTGGCGGTCGGCTCCTTCGCCTTCGTGCACAGCTGGAACCACTTCCTGTTCGCCCTGATGTTCCTCAACTCCAACGACAAGCAGACCATCCCGGTCGGCCTCAACACCCTGATCGGCTCCGACAGCGTCGACCTCGGCGCGCTCGCCGCCGGCGGGGTGGTGGCGGCCGTGCCCGTCGTCATCGTCTTCGCCTTCATCCAGCGCTGGCTGATCACCGGCTTCAGCGCCGGGGCGGTGAAGGGGTGACCTGCCACGAGACACCAGAAAGAGAGTTCGCACCGCACGATGAACGACAGCATCCTGACCGAAGGGGCGGCCGAACCGTTGCCCGTGGTGCTCGCCGGCGCCCGGGGCCACGGAAGGTGGCACCTGCGTAACATCGGCCGGCTCGCCGAGCGCGGCGTGGTGCGGCTCGCCGGGATCTGCGAGCTCGCGCCGCTGGAGCCCGCCGAGTTCGACGCGCCGGGGCTCGACCCGGCGGGCGTCGAACAGTCCCCCGACCTGGCGGGGCTCCTCGACCGCACCGGCGCCCTGATCGCCGTGGTCTGCACCCCGATCCACACCCACGAGCAGCTCGGCCTGCTGGCCGCCGGGCACGGCGTCCACCTGCTGCTCGAGAAGCCGCCCACCCCCTCGATGGCGGCCTTCGAACAGCTGGCGGCCGGCGTCGCCACGGCCGGCACCGCCTGCCAGATCGGCTTCCAGTCGCTCGGCTCGCACGCCGTCGAGGCCATCCGCCGCCTCGTCGCGGACGGCGCCATCGGCGCGGTCACCGGCATCGGCGCCGCCGGCGCCTGGGTCCGCGACGAGGCGTACTGGCGGCGCGCCCCCTGGGGCGGGCACCGCGTCCTCGACGGCCGGGAGGTGGTGGACGGCGTGCTCACCAACCCCCTCGCCCACGCCACCGCCACCGCGCTGCGGATCGAGGGCGCCGACCGGGTCGAGGACGTCGCCGGCGTCGACCTGGAGCTGTACCGGATCAACGACATCGCCGCCGACGACACCTCCTGCGCCCGGATCCGCACCGCCTCGGGCGGGACGATCCTCACCGCCGTCACGCTGTGCGCGGAGCGCCCCGGCGAGCCGTACGTGGTGGTGCACGGCGAGCACGGCCGGATCACCTTCTGGTACAAGGCCGACGAGGTGCTGCTCGAACGCGACGGGCACGAGCCGGTGACCAGCCGGCACGGCCGCACCGACCTGCTGGAGAACCTGGTCGCCCATCTACGGGACGACGAGCCGCTGTTGGTGCCGCTGGAGCGCACCGGCGCCTTCACCAGGCTGGTGGAGGCGGTGCGCACCGCCCCCGAGCCGGTCGAGCTGCCGGCCGACGCCTGGCGCGTCGAGGAGGGCGAGCGCGGCCCGCGCCGCGTCATCCCCGGCGTCGACGAGCTGACGGCGCGCGGCGCCGCCGAACTGGCCGGCTACGCCGAACTCGGCGCCCCGTGGGCCGGCAAGGTCCTGGGGAGTGGCGCGTGACCGAGCCCCACGACGGCACCTACCGCAACCCGGTGCTGGCGGCCGACTGGTCCGACCCGGACGTCATCCGGGTCGGCGACGACTTCTACCTGACCGCCTCCAGCTTCAGCCGGGTGCCGGGGCTGCCGCTGCTGCACTCCCGCGACCTGGTCAACTGGCGGTTCGTCGGCCACGCGCTGCACCGCCTCGAACCGGCCGACGAGTTCACCGTGCCCCGCCCCGGCGACGGCGT
Source organism: Streptomyces mayteni (assembly GCF_054783955.1). Lineage (NCBI taxonomy): Bacteria > Bacillati > Actinomycetota > Actinomycetes > Kitasatosporales > Streptomycetaceae > Streptomyces > Streptomyces mayteni. The sequence goes on from NZ_BAAGPR010000061.1 coordinate 12,739, forward strand.
CTGGGCGCCGGCGCTGCGGCACCACGCCGGCCGGTTCTGGATCTTCTGGGGCGACCCGGACTTCGGGATCCAGCAGGTCAACGCGCCCGCCATCACCGGCCCCTGGACCGAGCCGCACCTGGTCAAGGCCGGCAAGGGGCTGATCGACCCCTGCCCGCTGTGGGACGAGGACGGCACCGCCTACCTGGTGCACGGCTGGGCCAGATCGCGCTCCGGGGTCAAGAACCGGCTCACCTGCCACCGGATGAGCCCGGACGGCACGGCGGTGCTCGACGAGGGCCGGGTCGTCGTGGACGGGGACACGCTGCCGGGCTGGTTCACCCTGGAAGGGCCCAAGTTCCACCGCCGGGACGGCTGGTACTGGATCTTCGCCCCGGCCGGCTCGGTGGAGACCGGCTGGCAGGGCGCGTTCCGCTCCCGCTCGGTCTTCGGCCCCTACGAGGAGCGGATGGTGCTCGCCCAGGGCGACACCGACGTCAACGGCCCGCACCAGGGTGCCTGGGTGACCACGGCCGCCGGCTCCGACTGGTTCCTGCACTTCCAGCAGCGCGGCGCCTTCGGCCGGGTGGCGCACCTGCAACCCATGCGCTGGGACGCGGACGGCTGGCCGGTGCTCGGCGACGCCGGCCGGCCGGTGGCCGGCGGGCCGCTCCCCGTCGACGGCCAGCCAGCCGCCAGGCCGGCCACCGACGACGACTTCCCCGACGGCGGCCACGGACTCCAGTGGTCCTGGCTGGCCAACCCGCGCCCCGGCTGGACATGCCCCGGCCCTGCCGAGGGCCTGCGGCTCGCCTGCCTGCCCACCGCGGACGTGCGTGACCTGCGGCTGCTGCCCCACGTGCTGGCCCAGCGGCTGCCGGTCGGCCCCCGCCGGGTCACCGTCGAACTGGCCCTGGACGCCACGGCGCCCGGCGCCAGGGCCGGGCTCACGGTCCTCGGGAACGTGTACTCCTGGATCGGCCTGGAGCGCGACCCCGACGGCGCCACCCACCTCGTCCACCGCTTCAACGAACCCGTCGCCCAGCCGGAGAGGGACGCCGCCCCGCCCCGCCCCGCGCCCGACGGCCGGGCGCTGCTGGTGATCGACATCACCGCCGACGGCCGCTGCCGGTTCGCCGCCGCGGTCGGCGACGAGACCGAACCCGCCGGCTCGGGCTTCGACTTCGCGGCCGCCGGCTGGGGCTGGACCGGCGCCCAACTCGGCCTGTTCGCCGCCGCCCCCGACGGCGTCGGCGAGGCCGCCGGCACCGCCACCTTCACCACGTTCCGCGTCACCTGATCACCCATGACCGATCGACCGCGTCTGAAGGAAGGACGGCGTACCGCCCGTGCCCCAGGGGGCGCGGGGAAGCGCTCGTGTGCGGCTCCGCCGCGTGGGCGCGACCAGCGACGACGGACCCGCGGACGATCGACGGGCCCATCGCGGCACTTCCTGCGGAGCAACTCGCACATCAGAGCGAACCCCCACCTTCCTCAACCCCAGGGAGCCGCACGATGAGCACACACCTGACCCGCGGCGCGGCCGCCGCCCTCACCGCGCTCGCGCTGGCCGCCACCGCCACCGCCTGCGGCGACTCGGGCGACTCGGCGGGCGCGGACGGCGACGGCACCGGCCGGATCGTGTTCTGGGACAACAACGGCGGTGTCCGCACCGACGTGTGGAACGAGATCATCGACGCCTTCGAGGCGGCCAACCCGGACATCGAGGTCGAGTACGTGGGCGTGCCGATCGGCGAGGTGCAGTCCAAGTACGACGCCGCGATCCAGGGCGGCGACGGGCTGCCCGACGTGGGCGGCGTCTCCACCGCCTACCTCGCCAACCTCGTCGCCCAGGAGGCCCTGGAACCGCTGGGCGACCGGGTCACGGAGAGCGGCCTGGCGGACGGCCTGCTGCCGGCGATGGTGGAGAGCGTCCGCGCCACCACCGGCGAGGGCGACGAGATGTACTCGGTGCCCACCTCGGCCAACCAGGGCGTCCTCTGGTACCGCACCGACCTGTTCGAGGCGGCCGGCCTCGAACCGCCCGCCACCTGGGACGCGTTCTTCACCGCGGCGGACGAGCTGACCGACGCCGGTAACAACGAGTTCGGCTTCACCATCCGCGGCGGTGAGGGCTCCGTCGCCCAGGCGCTGGACATGATGTACGCCCAGTCCGGCATCGACTCGTTCTGGGACGGCGACGAGACCACCGTCAACGACCCGGCGAACGTCGAGGCGTTGGAGCGCTACGTCGGGCTCTACGACACGGCCACCCCCGAGGCCGACCTGAGCAACGACTTCACCAACATGGTCGCCACCTTCACCGGCGGCACGGTCGGCATGCTCCAGCACAACCTCGGCTCCTACCCCGACCACGTCGCCGCCTTCGGCGCGGACGGCGTGGCCGGCGTCCCGATGCCGGCGGACGACGCGAACGGCGCGCACACCTTCGTCTCCAACCCGGTCGACGGCCTCGGCGTCTTCCGGTCGAGCGAGAACAAGGAGGCGGCCTGGCGGTTCGTCGAGTTCGCCGTCTCCCACGAGATGAACAGCCTCTGGAACGAGTCCGCGGGCCAGATCCCCGCCAACACCGAGGCGCTGGCCGATCCGTGGATCGCCGCCGCCCCGCCGACCGCCGCCGCCGTCGAGGCGCTGAGCGACGAGGCCACCACCATCGTCCAGCTGCCCTACTACCTGCCGGACTGGAACAACATCAGCAAGGCCGACACCGAGCCCAACTTCCAGCGGCTGCTGCTCGGCGAGATCACCGCCCAGGAGTTCGCCGACGACCTGGCCGAGCGGCTGAACGAGGCCCAGGCCGAATGGCTCGAGTACCGCGGCTGACCCGACCCGTCCCCTCTCCTCTCTCCTCCCCTGGAGCCGCCATGTTCGTCAGACGCCTCGCCGTGCTCGGTTGCGCGGCCCTCGGCCTCGGCCTGCTGCCACCCGCCGCCGCCTCCACCACGTCCGCCGCCCCGCCCGACCCGGCGCGCGCCGTGCTCCGGGCCGGCGACGGCTGGGGCTCGGCCGAGGGCCCGGTCACCGGAGGCTCGGCGGCGGACGCCGAGCACGACTACACCGTCACCACCAGGGAGGAACTGGCCGCCGCCCTGGCCGACGATCCCGGCGCGCCGCGGATCATCCGGGTCCGCGGCACCATCGACGCCAACACCGACGCCGACAAGCTCGCGCTGAGCTGCGAGGACTACGCCACCGACGGCTACACCCTGGACGGCTACCTGGCCGCCTACGACCCCGAGACCTGGGGCGACGCCGACCCGTCGGGGCCGATGGAGGAGGCCCGCGTCGCCTCCGAACTCCGCCAGCGGGAGCGGGTGGTGCTCTCGGTGCCCTCCGACACCACCATCGTCGGCGAGGGCCGCGGCGCCCGGCTGCTCGGTGCCACGCTCGACGTCCGGCGCCGGGAGAACGTCATCGTCCGCGAGCTGACCTTCGAGGACACCTTCGACTGCTTCCCGCAGTGGGACCCGACCGACGGCGAGTTCGGCGCCTGGAACTCCGAGTACGACAGCCTGGTGCTCTACGGCTCGCGCCGGGTCTGGGTGGACCACAACACGTTCACCGACGGCCGCCGCCCCGACGCCGAGCAACCCGAGTACTTCGGCCGGCTCTTCCAGCAGCACGACGGCCAACTGGACGTGGTGCGCGGCACCGACCTCGTCACCATCAGCTGGAACGTGTTCACCGAGCACGACAAGACCATGCTGATCGGCAACGGGGACGGCGCGGGCGCCGACGACCGCGGCCGACTGCGGGTGACGCTGCACCACAACCTGTTCCACAACGTCAACTCCCGCACGCCGCGCGTCAGGTTCGGTCAGGTCGACGCCTACAACAACCACTTCAGGCAGGACCCTGGCGCGGCCTACAGCTACCACTGGGGGATCGGCCTCGAGTCGGCGCTGGTCGCCGAGTACAACGCGGTGACGCTGCCCGCCGGCACCGCGCCGGCCGAGGTCATCCACCGCTGGAACCCGAACACCTCGATGACCGAGCACGGCAACCGGGTCAACGGCCGCCCCGTCGACCTGCTGGCCGCGCACAACGCCGCCAACCCGGACGCCCGGATCGGCTCCGGCGCCGGCTGGACGCCGACGCTGCGGGCCCGCGTCGACCACCCGCTGGTGGTCCCGGCGCTGCTGGCCGTCTGGGCCGGGGCCTGACAGCCGTCTCCGGGCCCCGGGGCCCGGGAACGAGGCGTGCCGGCCGCGCCGTTGCACCGTCGACGGCTCGGCCGGCACGCCGCGCACGCCGCGCACGCACGAAGGAGTAGGGAACATGACGACGGAGACCAGCGCCCCGGTGGTCCAGGGCACGGTGGCCCAGGGATACGAGCCGGTGCGCGAGGAGTTCGCGGCGCTGCTCGCCGGGGAGCCGGGGCTCGCCGCCCAGGTCGCCGCCCACGTGGACGGCCGGCGGGTGGTCGACCTGTGGGGCGGGCCCGGCATGGCGGGGGACTCGCTGCTCGGCGTGTTCTCCTCGACCAAGGGGGCCGCGTTCCTGGTGGTCGCCCTGCTGGCCCAGGAGGGCGCGCTCGACCTCGACCGCGAGGTCGCGGCGTACTGGCCGGAGTTCGCGGCCGCCGGCAAGGCCGGCGTCACCGTGCGGGAGCTGCTCGGCCACCGGGCCGGGCTGGTCGGCGTCGACGGCGGCTTCTCGCCGGCCGAGCTGGCCGACGACGCCGCGATCGCGGAGCGGCTCGCCGCGCAGCGGCCCTACTGGCGGCCGGGCACCGCCTTCGGCTACCACTCTCTGACCATCGGCGCGCTCGCCGCCGAACTGGTGCGGCGCGTCTCGGGCGCCACCCTGCGGGACGTCTTCCGCGCCCGCTTCGCCGTCGACTTCCACCTCGGCGTGCCGGCGAGCGAACTGCCGCGGGTGCTGGACGTGTTGCCGCCGCGGCCGCCGGCCGTCGAGCCGGCATCGGTCGAGCCCGACAGCCTGGCCGGCATCGCCTACAACCTCCAGCACCCGGCGTACGTCGACCTGGTGGCGCTGCCCAACCTGCCGGAGATCAGGGCCGGCGGCCCCGCCTCGGTCGGCGGCATCGGCTCGGCCTGCGGCCTCGCCGCGCTCTACGCGGCCGCGCTGACCCTGCTGACGCCCGACACCCAGGCCGAGTGCGCCCAGCCCTACTCGACCGGCCGGGACCTGGTGCTCGGCACGGAACGCGCCTACGGCCTCGGCTTCATGGTCGCCACGCCCCACCTCGGCGCTCGCGCCTTCGGCCACGACGGTGCAGGCGGCTCCCTGGCCTTCGCCGACCCCGCCGCCGGCCTCGCCTTCGGCTACACCCGCCGCCGCGTTCCCACCCCCCGCGGCACGGGCTCCGACACCGAACCCCTGGTCACGACCGCCCGCACCTGCGCGAAGCGGCTGCGGCGGTGACCCGCCGCCTCGCCCGGCGGGCGGCTCGCGCCCGCGCCCGCGGACGGCCCCGCTGCCTCGGCCGGCTGACTGCCGCACGGCGCAGCCGTGGGCCCGGGCCGCCCGCGTACGTGCGGCGTTGCTGTGCGGTTCGGTGAACGAGTCGCGTCCGTCGGGTCGTTGGCCGGGTGGTCGCTTGGGAGCCCGCGCGGCCGGGCCGCGTACCGCTGATTGGCGGGCGCCGGTGGCGCCGCGGCGCGCGGGGGGCGTCACCTCGGTGAACGAGCCTCGCGCGTCGGGGCGTTGGTGCGGCCGATGCCGGTCGGTTCACCGCGGGCGGCCGCGCCCCTCGACACGCCTGCGGCGGGGCCGCGCTGGCCGCAGCGCGAGGCTCGCGCAGTCGCGGACGCCGAGAAGGCCGGAACGGCGGGCCGGCCGCCGGCCCGACCGGCACCGGCATGAGGCCGGCGTAGCCGGGCCGTCGTTCCACCGTGCGGCGCGGCGACTGGCACCCCGACACCGGCCGGGCGGATCTCCGCGCCCCGGCCCGTGCCGCCCGCGGCGGAGCCGCGCGCTCCGGCCGCGCCGGTTTGCCGTGCCGCGGACCCGCGGTGGACCGGCCCCCGGCGGCAGTCGGCGTCGCTTCGTGGGACACGGCCGGCGCGGAGCCGCCCGGCTCAGTGGGGCCAGATGGGCGGTTCGGTGACGAAGTGGCCGCCGAGGCGGGCCTGTTCGGGCCTCGTGAGGTCGAGGTCGCCGTGTTCGGCGAGCAGCTTGTCGGCGAACGGTTCCGAGTCGTCCTGGGGCCGGTAGCCGATGGCCTCGGCGGTCGAGAGGTCCCAGACGGAGCGGGTGTTGGCGGAGGAGCCGTAGACGACGGTGTGGCCCACGCCCGGCGCGCTGAGTGCCGCGTCGAAGAGGCGGGCGCCGTCGGAGGGGCTGAGCCAGACCGAGAGCATCCGCACCGAGGTGGGCTCGGGGAAGCAGGAGCCGATGCGGACCGAGACGGTCTCGATGCGGTGCTTGTCCCAGTAGAGCTGGGCCAGGTCCTCGCCGAAGCACTTGGAGAGGCCGTAGAAGGTGTCGGGCCGGCTCGGGGTGTCGACCGGGACGGGCGGTTCGCCGGGGGCGGGCCAGGGGGTGAAGCCCACGGCGTGGTTGCTGGAGGCGAACACCACGCGCCGCACGCCCTCCTCGCGGGCCGCCTCGTAGAGGTGGTACGTGCCCTCGATGTTGGCCCGTAGGATCTTCTCGAACGTGGACTCCAGGGAGATGCCCGCGAGATGGAGCACCGCGTCCACGCCGCGCACCGCGTCCCGCAGCGCCTGACGGTCCCCCAGGTCGGCGACGATCGCGTCGGGCTCGCCGGGCACCGGCACCAGGTCGAGGCAGCGCAGTCGGTAACCGAACTGCGGCAGCAGCTCACGCATCAGCGTGCCGACGCCCCCCGCGGCGCCGGTGAGGAGAACGGTGCGTTCAGCGTGCTGAGCCGCGGCCATCTTCAGCTCCGTCCCGTCTGTATCGTTCATATATGGAAACAACCTAGGGCGTGGCTCCCCCCTCGTCAACGACACCTTGACCGCCGAATTGTCGCTCATCTAGCGTGTTCGTTCAGGAATGTGGACACCTGTCACGGACGTGCACAGGGTGGAACCCTCACAGGGAGAAGCGCATGACGGAAGCCGGGTTGGCCGGGCGACTCGAAGGACTGCTCTTCTTTCCCGTGACGCCCTTCGACGCCACCGGCGCCCTCAACCTCGACGCCTACCGCGCGCATCTGCGGGCCGGCCTCGACGCGGGCGCCGGCGCCGTGTTCGCCGCCTGCGGCACCGGCGAGTTCCACGCCCTGACGCCCGACGAGTACCAGCGCTGCGTGGCCACCGCCGCCGAGGAGGCCGCCGGCCGGGTGCCGGTGGTCGCGGGCGTCGGGCACGGCACCGCCGTCGCCGCCGACCTCGCCCGCCGGGCCGAAGTGGCCGGCGCCGACGGGCTGCTCGTGCTGCCGCCCTACCTGGTGCGCGCCGGCCAGCGCGGCCTGCTGCGCCACTACGCCGAGCTGGCCGCCGCGACCCGGCTGCAACTCATCGTCTACCAGCGGGACAACGCCGTCCTCACCCCCGAGTCCGTCGCCCAACTCGCCGGCGACCCGCGGATCATCGGCCTCAAGGACGGCCTCGGCGACCTCGACCTGCTGCAGCGGGTGATCTCCGCCGTGCGCACCGCCCACCCGGAACGCCCGGGGTTCCGCTACTTCAACGGGCTGCCCACCGCCGAACTCACCGGCCCCGCCTACCGGGGGCTCGGCGTCACGCTCTACTCCTCGGCCGCTTTCTGCTTCGTCCCCGAGATCGCCCTCGCCTTCCACGCCGCCCTCGGCCGGGACGACCACGACACCGTCGGCCGGCTGCTCGACGGCTTCTACCGGCCGTTGGTCGAACTGCGCGACCGGGGCGCCGGCTACGCGATCTCCCTCGTCAAGGCCGGGGTCCGGATCCGCGGCCTGGACGTCGGCGAGGTCCGCGCCCCGCTGGCCGAGCCGGAGCCGGCGCACCTCGCCGAGCTCGCCACCCTGATCGAGAGCGGCCTCGGCCTGCTGGACGGAGTGACCGCCTGATGCGCGCAGCCGCCTTCCTCTACCCCTGGGACGTGGTGGGCGACCCCGCCGCCGCCGACCGGGTCGCCGAGCTCGGCGTGGCCTCCGTCACCCTCGCCTCGGCCTACCACTCCACCCGGGCCCTGACCCCGCGCCACCCCGCGCACCGGATCGTCACCGCCCGGCACTCCGCCGTCTACTACCCGCCAGACGAGGCCCGCTGGGCCGGCCGCCGGCTGCGGCCGTACCGCCAGGACTGGGTGCCGGGCGACGACCCCTACGGCGCGGCCGCCGAGCGGCTCGCCGCCGCCGGCCTGGAGACGCACAGCTGGGTGATCCTCGCCCACAACGGCCGGCTCGGCGCCGAGCACCCCGAGTCCACCGTGGTCGACGCGCACGGCGACCGCTACCCGTGGGCGCCCTGCGTGGCCCGCCCCGAGGTGCGGGAGTACGCGGCGGCGCTGGCCGTCGAGGCCGCCGTCCGGCCGGGGGCGGCCGGCGTCGAGCTGGAGTCCTGCGGCTGGTACGGCCTCGACCACCTGCACGCCCACGACAAGATCGGCGGCGCCTCGCTCGGCCCGGTCGGCGGCCAGCTGATGTCGCTCTGCTTCTGCCCGGTCTGCCGCGCCGGCTACGCCGAGCACGGCGCCGACCCCGAGGAGCTGCGCGCGGCCGTCGTGCGGGCGCTCGCCCCGTTCTGGACGGGCGTGGGCCGCCCCGCTGCCCCGGCCGCCGGCGGCGAGTGGGCGGCCGTCGTCGAACTGCTCGGCGGCGCCCTCGCCGCCGCGGCCGCCAGCTCGCGCGCCGCCGTCGCCCGCTCCTTCCAGCGGGAGACGGTCGCCGCCGTCCGGGCCGCGGCGCCCGCCGGCTTCCGGGTGCTGCTGCACGCCGAGCCGCTCCCGCACCGGCTCGGCGCCAACGTGGGCGTCGACCCGGCCGACGTCCTCGCGCACGCCGACGGCGTGGTGGTGCCCTGCACCGGCGACGACGCCGTCCGGGCCGCCGGGCTCGGGCCCTTCGTCCCGCATCGCGGTCCTGGCACTACGCTCGCCGCGAACTTCCAGGTGGTCGCCGGCATGGGCGGCCGGCCCCGCGAGCTGGCCACCGACGCCGCGCACGCCGCGGCGCTCGGCGCCACCGAGCTGCGGCTCTACCACGCGGGCCTGGCCAGCGACGACGACCTGACGGCGGTCCGGGAGGCGCTGGCGAAGCCCTGAAACGGACGGGGACCGACCGAGGGCGCGCAGGCGGCGATTCGGTAACGGTGCGGCATCGTGTTACACGTTGAAAACCCACCAACCCCACTGAGCAGGCACAATCCCTCAGTCCCCTCCCGTCAGTCGTCAAGGATTCAACGATGTCGTCACCGGCGCTCTCCCGCCTGGACTCCTACTTCCAGATAACCGAGCGGGGCTCCACCGTGGGTCGGGAGATACGCGGCGGTTTCGCCACGTTCTTCACCATGGCCTACATACTGGTGTTGAACCCGATCATCCTGAGTGGCGCCACCGACATCAACGGCGACCAGCTCTCCTTCCCGCAGCTGGTGACCGTCACGGCGCTGGTCGCGGCCGTGATGACCGTGCTGATGGGCGTCACCGCCAACCTGCCGCTGGCGCTCGCCGCCGGCCTCGGCATCAACGCCATGGTGGCCTTCCAGATCGCGCCCCGGATGACCTGGCCGGAGGCGATGGGCCTGGTGGTGCTGGAGGGCATCATCCTGTGCGCGCTCTCCGCCACGGGCCTCCGGGAGTCCGTGATGAACGCGATCCCGATGGCGCTCAAGCAGGCCATCGGCGTCGGCATCGGCCTCTTCATCGCCCTGATCGGCTTCGTGGACGCCGGCTTCGTCGCCGGCCACGAGGGCGCCCCGCCGCTCTCCCTCGGCGGCACGGGCGAGCTGCGGGGCTGGCCGGCCCTCGTCTTCTGCGTCGGCGTGCTGCTGACGTTCGCGCTGCTGGCCCGCAAGGTCAAGGGCGCCATCCTGATCAGCATCCTGGCCACCACCGTGCTGGCCATGGTCATCAACGCGATCGCCGACATCGACGACGCGGCCTGGGGCCTGTCGGTGCCCACGGTGCCGGACGAGATCGTGGCCAGCCCCGACTTCGGCCTGCTCGGCCAGTTCAGCCTGTTCGGCGCGTTCGGCGAGATCACCTTCCTCACCGTGGTGCTGCTGATCTTCACCCTCTTCCTCACCGACTTCTTCGACACCATGGGCACCGCCGTCGCCGTCAGCGGCGAGGCCGGGCTGCTCGACGAGCGCGGCCGGGTGCCGCGGCTCGGCCGGATGCTGTTCGTCGACGGCCTCGCGGCCGCGGCCGGCGGCGCCGCCTCGGCGTCCTCCAACACCTCGTACATCGAGTCGGCCGCCGGCGTCGGCGAGGGCGCCCGCACCGGCTTCGCCAACCTCGTCACCGGCGGCCTCTTCGCGCTCGCCCTGTTCTTCTCGCCGCTGGCCGCCGTCGTCCCCTCGCAGGCCGCGGCCCCCGCCCTCGTGGTGGTCGGCTTCCTGATGATGGTCCAGGTCGGCGCGATCGACTGGAGCGACCACACGCTGGCCGTCCCGGCCTTCGTGACCATCGTCGTGATGCCGTTCACCTACTCCATCACCAACGGCATCGGCGCCGGCTTCATCGCCTACGTCCTGATGAAGGTCGTGGGCGGCCGGGCCCGCGAGGTCAACTGGCTGCTGTGGATCACCGCGGCGCTCTTCGCCGTCTACTTCGCCATCGACCCGATCCGCCAGGCGCTCGGTGTCGACTGACGACGGCGAGCCGGCGTGACCTTCGGATGATCCGTTCGTTGGGCTGCGTGGACCACGAACGCCACTCAGTGAGGGGAGGCCCGAATACCATGACGGTTATGACCGAAAGCGTTGAGGACCTGGAGCGTATCCTGACTCAGCTGCCGATCCCGGAGGGCTTCGTCGCCGAGATCGAAGACGGACGGATCATCTTGTCGCCGCAGCGCGAGCAGCACAATCGCATCAGCCGTATGGTGGTGCGAGCCTTTGTCGAGCGATACGGCTGGGATCGGCCGGCGCTGGAGGACGTCCGGCTCAACTTCCCGGGCAAGGAAATCGGCTACGCGCCAGATGTGGCGATTCCGAAGCAGGAGGCCAGGCGGGCGGAGAACGACAAGTTCGATGCCGAGGACCTGGACTTCATCGCCGAGGTCGTGTCGCCGGACAGCCGCACCGCCGACTACGGGGTCAAGTCCGACGCGTATGCGGCCGAGGGTATTCCCGCCTATCTGATCGTCGATGACGCCAAGGGCTTGTGTGAACTGCGAGAAAACCCCCGCGAGGGCCGCTACTTCTTCACACGCCAGTTCAAGTTCGGGGACATGATCAGCATCGTGGCTGGTGACACGGCCTTCGACATCGACACATCCACGTTCGAGCGTCCCTGACGACCACCGTCACAGATGCCGGGTCGCCATCGCCAGCCGGTCGCGGGCGTCGAACAGGGCCTCCTTGACGAGCTGTTCGTGCGCCGGCGTGAGGCGGGCCACCGGGACGGAGCAACTGAGCGCGTCCCTGGCGGGGTTGCGGTAGGGGACGGCGACGCCGAAGCAGCTGAGCCCCAGCGTGTTCTCCTCGCGGTCCACCGCGTAGCCACGCTCCCGCACCTCGCGCAGCTCCTCGATCAGCCGCTCCCGGTCGGTGATCGTGTGCTCCGTCAGCCGCTCCAGCTTCTCCGGCAGCAGCCTGCGCACCTGCTCGTCGGGATAGGTGGCGAGCAGCGCCTTGCCGAGCGAGGTGGAGTGCGCCGGCAGCCGGCGGCCGACCCGGGTGAAGGGGCGCAGGTAGTGCTCCGAGGCGCGGGTCGCGAGATAGACGACGTTGGTGCCGTCCAGCCTGGCCAGGTGGATGGTCTCGGTGGTGTCGTCGGAGAGCCGGTCGAGCGTCGGCCGCGCCGCCGCGACCACCTCGTCGCCGTCGATGTACGAGGTGCCGACCAACAGGGCCCGCACGCCGATGCCGTAGCGGGTGCCGGTGGCGTCCGTCTCCACCCAGCCGAGTTCGACCAGGGTGCGCAGCAGCATGTACAGGCTGGACTTGGGGTAGCCGACCGACGCCTGGACGTCCGCGAGGGAGTGCATGCCGGGCCGCCCGGCGAAGAACTCCAGCAGCTCCACGGTGCGCACCGCCGACTTGACCTGGGGCGCCCCCGGCGTCTCGCTCGCTGACATCGACCTTGACCCCCTTGTTCGAGCCGCTATAGAGTCCCCACGGATATTCACATACAGGGACGATGTTCAGAATCCCGAACAGTAGCATGCGTCCGGCAGGAGGATCGATTCCGGTGGCAGTACCAGTGTGGAGCGTGGACCCGCGAACCGGAAAGCAGCGGGAACAGGCCGCGACCGAGGCCACGGCGGCGGAGGTGGACGCCGCGGTCCGCGCCGCGCACGCCACCCGCGCCGCCCTCGCCGACCGCGACACCCGGATCGCGCTGCTGCGCGCCGCCGCCGACCAGTTGGAGGCCGAGGGCGACGCGATCCTCGCGGCCGCCGACGCCGAGACCGCCCTCGGCAGCGCCCGCCTCACCGGCGAACTCGCCCGCACCACGGGGCAGTTGCGCGCCTTCGCGGACGAGGTCGCGGACGGCGGCTACCTGGACGTGATCATCGACCACGCCGACGGCTCGCTCACCCCGCCCCGCCCCGACCTGCGCCGCTACAAGATCCCGCTGGGCGTCGCCGCCGTCTACTCGGCCTCCAACTTCCCGCTCGCGTTCTCCGTCCCAGGCGGCGACACCGCGAGCGCGCTCGCCGCCGGCTGCCCCGTCGTCGTCAAGGCGCACCCCGACCACCCGGCCACCTCCGAGCTCACCGGCGCCGCGCTGCGCCGCGCCGCCGCCCAGGTGGGGCTCCCCGAGGACGTCGTCACCGTCCTGCACGGCTTCGAGGCCGGCGTCGAGCTGATCAGCCACCCGCTGGTGGGCGCGGCCGGCTTCACCGGCTCGATCCGCGGCGGCCGGGCGCTGTTCGACGCCGCCGCCGCCCGCCCCACGCCCATCCCGTTCTACGGCGAGCTCGGCAGCCTCAACCCGGTGGTCGTCACCGAGGCCGCGGCGGGCGAGCGGGCCGGCGAGATCGGCGGCGGCCTCGCCGGCTCCATGACCATGGGCGTCGGCCAGTTCTGCACCAAGCCGGGCCTGGTCTTCGCGCCCGCCGGCGCCGCAGGCGACGAACTCCTCGCCGCGCTCACCCGGCAGGTCGGCGAGACCGCCCCTGGCGTGCTGCTCGACGGCCGGATGCGGGACGCGTTCCTGGCCGGCGTCGGCGAACGCGCCGCCCTGGCCGGCGTCGAGGCCCCGGTCGCGGCCGGCCCGGGTGACGAGAACACGGTGGCCGCCGGCTTCCTCACCGTCGACGCCGACCGGCTCGCCGCCGAAGGGCCGCACGACCTGCTGCTCGAGGAGTGCTTCGGCCCGCTCACCGTCGTCGTCCGCTACGCCGACGCCGACCAGATCACCGCCGTGCTCTCCCGGCTCCCCGGCAACCTCACCGCCACCGTCCACCTCAGCGAGGCCGAGGGCGCGGGGGACGGCGGCCAGGGCGGCCGGCTGCTCGCCGAACTCACCCCGGTCGCCGGCCGGATCCTGGTCAACGGCTGGCCCACCGGCGTCGCCGTCACGCCCGCCCAGCACCACGGCGGCCCCTACCCGGCCACCACCTCCACCTCGACCTCGGTCGGCGCCACCGCCATCGAGCGCTGGTTGCGGCCGGTCAGCTACCAGAGCGCGCCGCCCGCCCTGCTGCCGCCCGAACTGCGGGACGACAACCCGCTCGGCCTGCCGCGCCGGGTCGACGGCCGCCGCGAGCACTGAACGGAATGTCCACGCACCGTCATACAGACGGCGGAGTTCACCATTCCGGTGAATAGGCCGGATGTATGACGGTGGTCTTCCGTTCACCTTCAGGGCTTCTCGATGCCACCGACTCCTCCTAGCCTCCACGTCACCGATTGCCCCAGACTCATCAGGACGTGAGGCTCGCGATGTCAGCACAGCGCCCGGTCTTTCCCGAGGTCGACCCGGACGAGGTGAGCTCCAACCCCTCGGCCAACCGCACGTTCGGGGAGGTCGTCGAGCGGCGGATGTCCCGCCGCGCGGCCCTCAAGGGCGGCACGGTGGCCGCCGCCGGCTTCCTGGTCGCGGCCCAGCTCGGCTCCACCGCCGTCGCCGCCGAGCCCACCACCGCGGCCCCCGCCGGCGGGGGCGGCGGCCGCCGCCCACTGCTCGGCTTCGACCCGGTCCCGGTCAGCCGCGACGACACCCTCGTCGTCCCCGAGGGCTACCAGACCCAGGTCCTGATCCCCTGGGGCACCCCGATCCGCCCGAGCGGCCCGCGCTGGAGCAAGGACGCCGCCAACTCCGCGGCCGAGCAGGCCCAGCAGGTCGGCATGAACCACGACGGCATGCACTTCTTCCCGCTCGGCAACGGGCGCGAGGGCAGCCGCCGCGGCATGCTCGTCGTCAACCACGAGTACGTCGACCAGCAGCTCCTCTTCCCCGACGGCGACGACGAGATGACCGCGGAGAAGGTCGACAAGGCGGTCGCCGCGCACGGCGTCAGCGTCGTCGAGATCGAGCGCCGCGACGGCGGTTGGCGGGTCGCCGAGTCCCGCCGCGCCCGCCGGATCACCGGCGACACCCCCGTCGACTTCTCCGGCCCGGTCCGCGCCTCGCACCCCAGCCTCCGCGCCGCCGACCAGCCCGCTGGCACGCTCAACAACTGCTCCAACGGCTACACCCCGTGGGGCACGTACCTGACGTGCGAGGAGAACTGGAACAACTACTTCGGCACCGAGGACGCCGACTGGGAGCCCACCCCCAGCCAGGCCCGCTACGGCGTCAGCAGCTCGGGCGGCGGCTACCGCTGGCACGAGGCCGACCCGCGCTTCGACCTGGCCGCCAACCCGAACGAGGTCAACCGCTTCGGCTGGGTCGTCGAGATCGACCCGATGAAGCCGGACGCCAAGCCCGTCAAGCGCACCGCGCTCGGCCGCGTCAAGCACGAGGGCTGCACGGTCACCGAGTCCCGCGGCCGCGTCGTCGCCTACACCGGTGACGACCAGGACGGCGACTACATCTACAAGTTCGTCGGCGACGGCAACTGGCGGGTGCAGCGGGCGCTCGGCCGCAGCCCGCTCGACCACGGCACGCTCTACGTCGCCCGCTTCGAGGACGACGGCTCAGGCGAGTGGCTGCCGCTCGTCCACGGCCGCGGCCCGCTGACCCGGCAGAACGGCTGGGCCGACCAGGCCGACGTGCTGCTCCGCACCCGCGAGGCCGCCGACGCGGTGGGCGCCACCAGGATGGACCGCCCCGAGTGGATCGCGGTCAACCCGCGCAACCAGGACGTCTACTGCACGCTGACCAACGGCAGCGGCTGGAACAACGCGGTCAACCCGCGCAAGCCCAACCCGTACGGCCACATCGTGCGGTGGACCGAGAAGCGGCGCGACAACACCTCGACCACCTTCGAGTGGGACATCTTCGTGCTCGCGGGCGACCCCGAGTACGACCCGGCCGTCGAGTTGGACGAGAGCAACATCTTCGGCTCGCCCGACGGCCTGGCGTTCGACGAGGACGGCCGGCTCTGGATCCTCACCGACGTCTCCAACTCCGCGCAGAACCTGCCCTCCAGGGGCTACGACAACATCGGCAACAACCAACTCCTGGTCGCCGACCCCGACACCGGTGAGATCCGCCGCTTCCTGACCGGCCCGCGCGGCGCCGAGATCACGGGCGTGGCCTTCACGCCGGACCAGAAGACCCTCTTCGTCAACGTCCAGCACCCCGGTGAGGCCACCACCGCCTGGGGCGCCCCGTCCCCGGAGAACCCCCGCGCGGTCAGCAACTGGCCCGACTTCGACCCGGAGGGCCGCCCCAGGTCCGCCACCGTCGTCATCACCCGCACCGACGGCGGCGTGATCGGCGCGTAGCCCTTGCCGGGCCGGCCGGGGCCGTCTACATCGGGGCCCCGGCCGGCTGGCGCAGGGTGACGTTCAGCCGGTTCCAGGCGTTGATCGCCGCGATGGCCATGACGAGACCGGCCAGCTGCTCCTCGTCGTAGTGCTTCGTCGCCTCGTCCCACACCTCGGCCGGGACGCCCTCGGGGTTGTCGGCGATCCTGGTCGCCGACTCGGCGAGCGCCAGCGCGGCCCGTTCGGCGTCCGAGTAGTACGGCGCCTCCCGCCAGGCCGCGACCGAGAACAGCCGCTCGTCGGTCTCGCCGGCCTGCTTGGCCTCCTTGGCGTGCATGTCCACGCAGTAGCCGCAGCCGTTGATCTGGCTGACCCGGAGTTTCACCAACTCCTTGACGGCGTCCGGCAACGGGGTGGACCTGACGTACGCCTCCAGCGCCATCATGCCCTGGATCCCCTTGGCCGCCGACTTCCGGATGCTCATCCGTGCCTGCATGTCTCCTGCTCTCCTTCTGTTTCCTGGATGTCCAGGATGATTGATATCCAGAATTCTGGGTGCGGTGGCGCGCGTCGAGCGCCCGCCGCCGGGCCCGCTACCCCCGGCGGCTGGCGAACCAGTCGCGGGTCCGCTGCGGGGTGCGCGGATGGCGCCGCTCGACCGTGGCCCTGATGTCGGCCAGGGTCTGGCCGGCCAGCTCCTTGCGCCAGACCAGCTCGGCCCGCCGCATGGACTGCGAGATCGCGCACGTCAGCCGGTAGTCGACGTCCTCCCGGCCATCGGGCCCCTTGCGTAGTACCTGCTCGCACCGGAACGCCTCGCCTGGCCCCTCGATCGCCGTCACGACGTCCAAGAGGGTGATCTGCTCAAGAGCCCGCGCCAACCGGAAGCCGCCACGTGGCCCGGGCGTCGACGTGACGATCCCCGCCCTGGCCAGCGCCTGGAGCTGCTTGTTCAGGTAGGCCGCGGGCAGTTCGTAGAACGCCGCGAGCCGCTTCGCCGTCATCGCCTCGCCGGGCTCGACCCAGGCCAGGTTCAGGCAGCTGTGCAGCGCCCACTCGACGCCCTCGCTCATCCTCACAATCTGGACTCTAGACATCCAGAATTGGTTTCGCAACCCCGGGTCGCGTGCGATCAGAGAGGCAGGGGGGGGAGAAGGGCGAGATCGATGACGATCACCGTAGGACAGGGCGACTTCCGCTTCGTGCCCCAGGAGTCGTGGGCCCGGCTGCCCGCCGACCTCACGCTCGGCGAGGTGGCGGGCATCGCCGTGGACGACGACGACCGGGTCTATCTCTTCAACCGCGGCCCGCACCCGGTCGTGGTCCTCGAACGCGACGGCACCTTCGTCGCCACCTGGGGCGCAGGCCTCTTCACCAACCCGCACGGCGCCGCCCTCGGCCCCGACGGCACGATCCTCCTCACCGACAACGGCGACCACACGGTGCGGCGGTTCACCCTCGACGGCGAACCGCTGCTGGAGATCGGCATACCCGGGCGGCCGTCCCCGTTCCTGAGCGGCACCCCCTTCCACCGCTGCACCCACAGCGCGGTCGGTCCCGGCGGCGAGATCTACGTCTCCGACGGCTACGGCAACGCCCGGGTCCACGTCTTCTCGCCCGACGGCCGCCTCGTCGGCGGCTGGGGCGAACCCGGCGCCAGGCACGGCCAGTTCAACCTGCCTCACAACATCGCCTGCGACGAGCGCGGCCGGGTCTACGTCGCCGACCGGGAGAACCACCGGGTGCAGATCTTCGCCGCCGACGGCACCTACCTGTCGAGCGTCACCAGCGTGCACCGCCCCAGCGGCATGACCCTCACCGGCGGCCCGGAACCCCTCATCCTGGTCGGCGAGTTGGCTCCCTACCTCGCCGTCAACCACGACAGCCACCACCTCGGCCCCCGCGTCACCCTCGTCCGCGCGGACGGCACCGTCGTCTCCACCCTGGCCGCCGAGCCCAGCCGGGGCACCGGCCCCGGCCAGTTCCTCTCCCCGCACGCCCTCGCCCTCGACTCGCACGGCGACCTCTACGTCGGCGACGTCGGCGTCACCGACTGGGCCGACCTCTTCCCCGGCATCCCACGCCCCGACCGGATCCGCCCCTTCCAGAAGCTGGTCCGGGTCCGGTCGTCCGACGGCGGGTGACGACTACTCGCCGCCAAGCGCGGTGGCCGTCTGCTCCCGACGCGGGTCGGACGACGCCTCGATCAGGGCGCGGACGTGTTCGGCCTCCGCGCCGCGGTGCTGGGCCCCGTACCGTTCGAGCGCCTGCCGCCAGGCGCGACGTGCCTCGACCGGCCGGCCGAGGGCCTGGCAGATGTCGCCGATCCTGGCCAGGGTGTCCGCCTCGTTGATCGCGTCGCCGGTGGTTCGGCGCAAGACCAGCGCCCTGCGGTACCAGCCAAGCGCCCCGGCGTGGTTGCCCGAGTGGTGGGCGATGTAGCCCAGGCTGTCCAGCGCCGCGGCCTCGCCGTACGGGTCGTCCTGGTCACGGAGGAGGTCGAGGGCCCTGCGGCAGTGCGTCCTGGCCGCCTCGAACCGGCCGAGCTGGGCGTGGCACCAGCCCACCGCGTTGAGGGCGTTCGCCTCCCACACCCGGTCGTTCCCCGCTTGGTGGAGCAGGAGCGAGGACTCGGCGTGGGACAGCGCCCGGTGGTGGTCGTCCTCGCGCGTCCAGGCCCAGGCGAGCGCCTGGTGGGCCCACGCCTGCCGGACGGTGTCGCCGGCCGTCTCGAACATGTCGAGGGCGTGGTGGAGGTGGCGGAAGGCCACCGGCCGCGACCCCTCCCGCACGTACGCGTGCCCGAGACGCCAGTGGGCCAACGACATCGCGACCGGGTCGGCCGTCTCCTGGGCGGCCGCGTACCCCGTCCGCCAGGTGGCGAGCCGATCGGGGTGGTAGCCCTGCCGCCACAGGAACGTGTCGAGCGTCCAGGCGAGTTGCCAGACGCGTGGGCAGGCCCGCCCCGTCTCACGCAGCCCGATCAGCGCCAGCATCCCGGGCCGCTCGGCCTCGAACCAGGCCAGGGCCGCCGGTAGGTCGGCGAGCGGTTGCGGCGTGCAGCCCTCGGGCGGCGCGGGCAGCGGGACGACCGGCCGGTGCGGGTAGATCAGCCGGTCGGCGGCGTGCGAGGTGTGGAGGTAGTAGTCCATGAGGCGACGCAGGGCCGCGTGGCGCGCCTCGGTCGTCAGCTCCCGCTCGCCACGCTCGACGGCATAGAGGCGGACGAGGTCGTGCATGCGGTAGCGGCCCGGGCTGTGCTGGTGGAGCAGGTGCGCGGCCTCCAGGGCACGCAGCGCCTCGCGGGCACGGGACAGCGGGTGGCCGGCGAGGCTCGCGGCCGCCGCCAGACTGATCTCGCCGCCGGGTGCCAGCCCCACCAGCGCGAAGACTCTCGCGACCGCGGGATCCAGCGCCTGGTACGAGGCGGCGAAGACCGCGCGCAGGCCGGTGCGCTGCTCGCCGACGTCCAGGGCGTCCAACACATCGGTGGCGTCGCGCAGTTCCTCCGCCAGGTGGGCGAGCGGGAATCCGGGGTGCGTGGCGGCCCGCGCCGCCAGGATGCCCAGCGCGAGCGGCATGCCGCCGCAGCGGCTCAACAGGGCCGCGACCGCCTCGGGTTCGGCCGCTACCCGCTCGGCGCCCAAGCGGCTGCCGAGCAGCCCCCGGGCCTCGACGGGACCGAGCACGTCCAACGGCAGCGGCAGGGCGCCCTGCGTGGCGGACAGGCCGATGAGCCGGTCCCGACTGGTGACCAGGACGGTCACCGACGAGCCGCCGGGCAGCAACGGCGCGACCTGCTCGGCGTCATGGGCGTTGTCCAGCACGATCAGCAGCCGCCGGCCGGCGACCAGCGACCTGAACAGGCCGCGCCGCGCCTCGGCACCGGCCGGAATCGTGGCCGGCGCGACGCTGAACGCGTTGAGGAAGCCCCGCACGATGACCTCGGGGGCAGCGGCGGGCTCGCCCTCCGGCGTGAAGCCGGCGAGATCGGCGTACAACTGCCCGTCGGGGAACCGGTCGAGGCGCCGATGCGCCCAGTGCAGCGCCAACCAGGTCTTGCCGACGCCACCCGCGCCGACCACCGCCACCACGCGCCGGTCCTCCGACGCCCGGTCCAACTCGGCCAGTTCCGCCTCGCGGCCGACGAACGGGGAGGGCGACGGCGGCAGTTGACGCGGCACCAGGGTTGGCTCCGGTGGCCGACGGCCCTCGAACGACCGGCCGCTCGGCGCGTCGAGGGCCGGTTCGAAGGCCAGGATCCGGTGGTGCTCCTGCTGGAGCCCGGTTCCTGGCGCGACACCAAGCTCCTCGGCCAGTCGCTGGCGAACCCCCTCGTAGAACCCCAGCGCCTCGGCCTGCCGGCCGCACCGGTACAGGGCCCGCATCCGCCGTTGCCCAAGCCGCTCGTCCAGCGGGTGCGTCGCGGTGAGCTCGCTCAGCTCGGGCAGTAACTCCTCGGCTCGCCCCTGACTGAGCCGGATGTCGCCGTAGGCCAGCCAGGCCGCGATCCGCTCCTCTGCCAGGCGAGTGCGCAACCCCTCGGCCCACTCGCCCGGCAGCCCCGCCAGCGGCTCGGCGCCCCACAAACCAAGCGCCTCACGAAGGAGCGTGGCGGATCGCTCCTGGTCGGCCTCGGCGCGAGCCAGGCCCACCAGGTCGCGGAACCTGTGCAGGTCGACGGAGTCCCGTGGCGCGTCCAGCAGGTATCCGCCGGCCCGCTGCGTCAGCTCGGCGCCGCCCCGCAGCGTGGCCCTGAGCCGAGCCACGTAGCCGTAGAGCGTGCCGCGTGCCGTCCTGGGCGGATCGTCCGCCCACACCCGGTCGATCAGTCGCTCGACGGGCACGACGCGCCCCACGTCGACGAGCAGCGCGGCCAGCACGCCGCGCTGCTTCGGCGGCCCGAGGTCGAGGGTCCGACTCGCCGTCGAGGCGGCCACCTGAGAAAGAATCTGAAACCTCACGGCAGTGGAAACGCCGAACGCGCGCCGCGCGGTTGCCGGGGGCGCGGCCGATGTCGCCGAAGGACGGTGGGACCGGCCCGGGGGAAGGGCCGGCCCCACCGGCTCATGCCGGCACCGGTCCCGCTACGGCATCGGCTCGTCCAGCGGGGCGACCGGCGCGTGCCCGTCACCCGGCCGCGGCTCCTCCTCCGTGGCGACCGGGGGCGGCGGGGGCTGGTGCCCCTCCTCCAGTGTGGTGACCGGGGGCGGCGGGGGGAGGTGGCTGTCATCGGCGCTGGCCAGCGGGGCGAGGCCGAGCACGGCCACGCCGGCGACGGCGGCGGTGACGGAGATCTTGGCAATGAGACGCATGGTCCTCACAATCCTCCTACGCGCCGGCCGAGGTGGCCGGCACGTCGGCAAGTCTCACGGCCCGGCACGGAGGAAACCTTGTGGGAACCTTGGAGTCGCCTCTCAGTCGAGGTTCTTCTCCAGGGCAGCCAGGTAGCGCTTGATCGGGTGGTCCCGGAGGGCGTCGGACGCCGGCGCGAGGGCGTCGGCGGTCAGGCCCTTGGCGCGGTCGGCGAGGCCGGTCAGCATCGGCATGGAGTCGTGGAGTTCGCCGTCGCTGTCGAGGTAGCGCAGGGCCTTCACATGGGTGTAGGCCGGCTCGGGCGGTAGCTGCGGCACGATGTCGTTGTTGTTGACGAAGCGGAACGCCCGCTCGCCGAAGCCCTGGTCGAACGCGTCGGCCAACATCCGGTCGCAGGCCCGGGGTTGGCCGTAGGTGTAGACGCCGTCGGCGCGCAGCCTCGGGTCCTCCAGGTGCATGCGGGCGCCGGCCAGCATGGCGAGCGCGCCGCCGAGGCTGTGGCCGGTGAACCAGATGGTCTGGTCGTTGTCGCGGAACCGGGCGAGCGTGTCCTTGACGTCCGGCCAGATCGACTCCAGCGCCTCGCCGAAGCCGTAGTGGATGTAGCCGATGCCGGCCGGCCCCGCCCAGGGCGGGGTGGTCGCGTCGGTCAGCCAGTCCTTGATCTGGGACGGTTCGGTGCCGCGGAACGCGGTGATGATCATCTGGTCGCTGGCGGCCGTGTACGCCTGGGTGTCCTGGAGCGGGAACGGCGGCGTGAACCGGGTCATGTGGTGTCTGACCTGGTCGAAGCCCCACTCGTGGAGCTGGTCGTCGACGGTGGCGTCGTCCTGGTAGGCGAGGGCGGACGCGAGGGCCAGCGCGTAGGCGTGCGGCACGCTGTACGAGCGGATGCCGTGGTCGAACGTGGCGGTGACGGTCACGGGTGGGGCTCCCTTCGGGCGGGCGGAGGCGGTCGCGCTCCGTCGTACCCCGAGGAGGCGCCAGGTGCCGGGCGGCGTGCCCCGGGGTTCACCCGAAGGACGGACCGCCGCCCGACGCGTGGTCGCTCACCGGTTCATCCGGTCTGCGCGCCACCCCGCCAGACCGTGAGGTCGACGGTCACGTACTGGCTGGAGGAGTCGGTCGGCGCGTACTCGACGACGCTGACCAGGGCGATGTCCCCCGTGGCGGTGGTCAGGCAGATCTCCGAGCCGGGCGGCGCCTCCTCGGAGGAGAAGCTCTGGGCGTACCGCGTCACGGAGCGGCAGGTCTCCAGCGAGCCGGTCTCGTCCTGCCGCAGCAGGACCATGGTGTTCTCGTCGGTCGTCCGCATGAGGCGATCGAGCGAGACGAAACTGGCGCCCGTGTAGCCGAGGTCGCCCTCGTAGCCGGGGCCGAGTTCGGTCTGCGTCGGGCTCGGCGGGTCCTGGTAGAGCGAGATGACGTTGCTGTCGGCGATGGAGACGCCCTCGTAGACCGCCGGTTCGGGATCGGCGGGCGGTTCCGACGGGGTGTCGGAGCCGGTGTCGGTGGGGGCCGTCTCCTCCTGCCCGTCGTCCTGGGTGGGCTCCGAGTCCTGGGTCGTCTCGGTCGTCTGCGACGTTTCGCCGCCCTTCGCCTCGTCCGAGTCCCCGCCGCCGTTCATCAGCACGACGCCGATGCCGACGCCCGCGACCACCGCGACGACGGCCACCGCCGCCAGCAGGGCGATCCGCCCGCCGCGACGCCGCTGCGGAGCCGCCCCGCCCGGCGGAACGTGGGTCTGCGGCGCGTAGGTCCCCGGCGCGTAGGTCGGCGGCACGGCCGCGCCGGCCGCGAACCCGGCCGGCGCCGACGTGGGCGGTGGCGTCGGGGCGGCCGCCGGCAGGGAGGTGACGGTGGCCGCGTGGTGGTCGATCTCTGCGGTGACGGCGGGCGGCAGCCAACCGCGCGCCGGCGTCGGGCCGCCCTCCGTCAGCGGCCGGCACGCCTCGATGATCTGGGCCGGGGACGGCCGCCCCGCCGGATCCTTGGTCAGGCACCTGGTCACGAGTTCGCGCAACTCCGCCGGCACCCCGGAGAGGTCGGGTTCCTCGTGGACGATGCGGTAGAGCACGGCGGGGGAGGAGCCGTCCCCGAACGGCGGGGAGCCGGCGGTGACGAAGACGGCGATCAGGCCGAGGGCGAAGATGTCGGCCGCCGGCGTGACGGGTTGGGCCATCGCCTGCTCGGGGGCCATGAAGGCGGGGGTGCCGGCGGCCACTCCGGTGCGGGTCAACGACGTCGCGTCGGCGGCCCGCGCGATGCCGAAGTCGATCACCCGGGGGCCGTCCGCGCCGAGCAGCACGTTGGACGGCTTGAGGTCGCGGTGGATGACGCCCGCGCCGTGGATGGCCTGGAGCGCCTCGGCGACGCCGGCCAGCACCCGGGCGGCCGCCGACACCGGCAGCGGGCCGTGGTCCCGGATGGCGCTGTGCAGCGAGGGGCCGGGCACGTAGGCGGTCGCGAGCCAGGGCTGGGGGCCCTCCGCGTCGCTGTCGATGACCGGCGCCGTGTAGAGGCCCTGGACCCGCTCGGCGGCCTGGACCTCCTGCCTGAAGCGTCGTCGGAACTCGGGGTCGCCGGCGACTTCCGGCCGGATCACCTTGATGGCGATCGGCCGGCCACCGGGCGTATGGGAGAGGTACACCTTGCCCATCCCGCCTTCGCCGAGGCGGTGGGTGAGCCGGTATCCGGCGATGGTGGTCGGGTCTTCAGCGTTCAACGGGGCAGCCACGGCGCTCAATCTAGCCGTGGCTGGAAACCGTCCGGTGCGTGAAATGAATCAGTTCGGCTACGGCGCTTACACTGTGGGGCACATTCGCGGGGGAGGGCCGATGGTGCCACGTGCGGCTCGCACGCGGAGGATCTGCGCCTGGCTGGTGGACTACGCCGTCGTGGTGCTGGTGGCGGTGCAGCTCGCGGTGTTCACCTTCCACCGGATCAGCGCCCAACTCACCGACGCGACCGGCCTGGCCGGCACCACCGCCTGGGAGGTCGTCACCTCGGACGGCGATCTGGTGGGGGCTGGCCGGGACGTCGGGGAGTCGGTGTGGTGGTCGGCGGTCGCCGCCGTCTGGCAGGCGTTCGCCGCGCTGGTCGTGCTCACCTTCGTCTACCACTTCGTCTCGCTGGCGCTGGCGGGCCGCACCCCTGGGCAGGCGTTGCTGGCGCTGTCCGTCGTGCCGCGCGGCGGCGAGGGGCGTCCGGGCCCGCGGCGGTCCGCCGTCCGCGCCGCCGTGGTGACGGCGGCCGACGTCGGCTGGTACGCGCTGGCCTGCTGTCTGCTGGTCGGGGGCGCCGGCACCCTCTCGGTGCTGTGCTGGACCGTCGCCGTGCTGTGCTTCGCCCTCAACGCCTGGCTGGCGCTCGCGGGTTCGCGCCGGTCGCTGGCCGACCGGCTCTCCGGCACGACGGTCGGCAGCGCGTGGCGGGTCGGCGCCGCCCTGGGACGGGTCGGCGGGCTGCTGCGGCGGCGGCCGGATCCGTCAGCGCCTGCCGCCCTTGCGGCGGATCCTGATGGCCCGCATGTCGGTGACGGCGACCCGCAGGATCCGGTGCGGGAACCCGTGCGCCTCCAGGGCCGCGACGGCGCGGTCCTTCGCCTCCGGTTCGCCGTCCGTCTCCCGCGCCGCCGGAACCTGGGCGCGGAACGTGAAGGCGGTCAGGGAGCTGTCGTGGGTGAAGGTGCCCGCCTCGGTGAAGGCGACCTGGAAGAGGTCGGTGGCGGTCAGTCGGGCGCGGTCGGCGTCGCTGAGGGCGCCGAACCTGCCGCGGATGGTCACGCGGAACACGGCTAGTCCCCTCCGTTGGTGTTCTCTTGGGCGGTGCTCTCCCGGGTGGCGTAGCCGAGCAGCGGGTCGCCGAGGGTCGACTCGGCGGCGTCGAGCAGCGCGAGCACGGCCTCGGCGATCGCGTCGGGCCCCTGCCCGGCGGAGATCAGCCGGCCGATCTCGCTGAAGACGAGGGCGTGCAGGGCGCCGAGCTGGTGGGCCACCAGGCGGGGCAGCGGATCGTCGGGGACGGTGCCCGTCTCCTCGGCCAGCACGGTGGCCAGCTCGGCCGTCATCTGCCGGCCGAGGAGTTCCAGCCTGGCGGTCAGCGTGGGGGCGGCCCGCATCATCAGGTAGACGGGGGCGAAGCCCTCGGTGAGGCCGAGCCTGCCGTCCCGGCGGTGCACCTCGTCCCTGAGCCGGGACAGGATCGCCCGCGCGGCGGACTCGCCGACCGCGCGCTCCTGGACGAAGTCGGCGAGCCGCCGCGCGAACAGCTCGCTCGGCGGCAGGACCAGGTCCTCCTTGGCCTCCACGTAGTTGTACAGCGTGTTCACCGACACCTCGGCCGCCTCGGCGACCTCGGCGATCGTCACGTTGTCGAACCCGCGCGCCAGGAACAGCGCCCTGGCCGCCTCGCCGATGCGCTGGCGCGTCTGTCGCTTCTTGCGTTCCCGCAGGCCCTCGGTCATGAGACCAAGTCTAACCGCACCGCGCTGCAAAATATGAATCGATTGCAATTTTGAAGTGCGCTGTGCTTCCATCGGCCCCATGTCCACCACCGTCATCCGGATCCGCGGGCTCACCCGCACCTTCCGGCTCAAGACCGGCCTCGTACACGCCGTGCGCGGCATCGACCTGACCGTCCGACGCGGCGAGATCCTCGGCTTCCTCGGCCCCAACGGCGCCGGCAAGACCACCACCCTCCGCATGCTCACCACCCTGCTGCCGCCCAGCGGCGGCGAGGCCGAGATCGCCGGCCACGACCTGCTGCGCGACCCCGCCGGCGTCCGCCGCCGCATCGGCTACGTGGCGCAGTCCGGCGGCCTCGACCTCGCCTGCGCGGGCCGCGAGGAACTGGTCACCCAGGGACGGCTGCACCGGCTCGACCGGGCCACCGCCCGCGACCGGGCCGAGGAACTCGCCGGCGACCTCGGCCTCACCGGCCTCCTCGACCGCCCGGCCGGCACGCTCTCCGGCGGCCAACGCCGCCGCCTGGAGATCGGCCTCGGCCTGGTCAACCGACCCGAGGTGCTCTTCCTCGACGAGCCGACCACCGGACTCGACCCGGGCAGCCGCGCCGAGCTGTGGCAGCTGGTCAGGGACGTCCGCGACCGGCACGGCACCACCGTCTTCCTCACCACCCACTACCTGGACGAGGCCGACGCCCTCGCCGACCGCGTCGTCGTGGTCGACGCCGGCACCGTCGTCGCCGAGGGCACCCCCACCGAACTCAAGCGCCGGTACGCCGGCCACCCGACCGCCAGCCTCCAGGACGCCTTCCTCGCCATCACCGGGCGTGGCGCGCCCGAGGCACCCCTCGCCGTCTAGGAACCCACCGTGAACCTGCTCACCGACACCGGCGTCATCTTCGGCCGCGCGCTGCGCGCCACGCTCCGCTCCCGCACCCAGCTGGTCTTCGCCATGCTCCAACCCCTGCTCTTCCTGGCCCTCTTCGGCCCGCTGCTGACCGAACTCGACCTGGGCACCGGCGGCTCGTCCTGGCAGGTGCTCGTGCCCGGCGTGCTCGTCCAACTCGTCCTACTCGGCGGCTCGTTCGTGGGGATAGGGCTGCTGATGGACCGCAACACGGGCGTGCTCGACCGGATTCGCGCCACCCCCGTGAGCCCGCTGGCCCCGCTGCTCGGGCGCACCCTGCGCGACGCCGTCCAACTGCTCGCGCAGTCCGTCGTCCTGGTGCTGCTCGGACTCGCCCTCGGACTGCGGGCCCCGCTCGGCGGCGTGCTGCTCGGCCTGCTCCTGGTGACCCTGCTCGCGGCGGCGCTCTCCGCCCTCTCCCACGGCCTGGCGATGCGGGTCCGCACCGTGCCGGAGTTCGCGGCCGTCGCCAACACCGCGGCCATGCCGCTGATGCTGCTCTCCGGCCTGCTGCTGCCCATGACGCTGGCGCCCGGCTGGCTGGACGGCGCCTCCCGTGTGGTGCCGCTCCGCTACACGGTCGACGCGGTGCGCGAGGCGTTCCTCGGCCACTACGCCAACGGCACGGTCGCCGTCGGCGCGGCCGTCACCCTCGCCCTGGCCGGTCTCTGCCTGTTCGCGGGCGCCAGGGCCTTCCGCCGACAGCCGGCCTGAGCCGGCGCGGCGGCCCCGCGGCTGGGCGGCTCAGGCCGAGTCGCGCCGCACCAGCTCGGTCGGCAGGATCACCGCCGAGGTGTCCTGGCCCTCGATCCTGGCCAGCAGCAGCCGGACCATCTCCGCGCTGATCCGGTCCCAGGGCTGCCGGATGGTGGTCAGCGTCGGGCGCGCGGCGACGGCGGCCGCCGAGTCGTCGAAGCCGCCGACCGCCACGTCGTCGGGGACCCGGCGGCCGGCGCCGGCCAGCACCGCGAGCGCGCCCTGCGCCATCAGGTCGGAGGCGACGAACAGCGCGTCCAGGTCGGGGCGGCGGGCCAGCAGCTCGGTGGCGGCGCGCGCGCCGCTGTCCCGGCTGTAGTCGCCGGCGGCGACCAGCTCGGGGGCGTACGCGAGCCCGGCCTCGGCCAGCACCTCGCGGTAGCCGGCCAGCCGCTCCACGCCGCCCGGGGTGTCGGGCGGGCCCGTGACGATGCCGATCCGGCGGCGCCCGGTGGCCAACAGGTGGCGCACCATGGTGCGGGCCCCGTCCCGGTCGTCGGCCGCGACGTGGGCCAGCCGTTCCGAGGTGCCCTGCGGGGTGCCGCAGACCACCACCGGCACGCCGGCCCGCACCAGCTGCTCGGCCACCGGGCTGCCAGCGTGGCTGGAGATCAGCAGCACCCCGTCCACGTGCCCCGAGCCGACGTAGCGGACGATGCGGCGCTGCTCGTCCGGCGTGCCGGCCAGCATCAGCAGCAGCGGGATGTCGTGGGCGGCCAGCGCCTCGGTGCAACCGCGCAGCAGCACGTTGAAGTTGGGGTCCTCGAAGAACTTGTCCTGCGGCTCCGTGAGCAGGAACGCGACCGACCCCGAGCGGCCGGTGATCAGCGAGCGGGCGTGCCGGTTGACGACGTAACCGGTCTTCCTGATGGCCGCGTTGACCGCCTCGGCGGCGGCCGGGCTGACGTGGTGGCCGCCGTTGAGCACCCGGGAGACGGTGCCCCGCGAGACCCCGGCCACCCGCGCCACGTCGTGGATGGTCGGCCGCCGGCGGCGCTCTCCCGGTTTGGTGCTCATGCCCATGACCATGACTCTACGACCTCACGCCTTCACGGCGCCGGAGAGCAGGTCGAGGCTCCAGAACCGCTGGATCACCAGGAACAGCGCGATCAGCGGGACGATCGCGAGCAGCGAGCCGGTGATCACCAGGGTGTAGAGGGCGGGGGTGTTGGAGCCCTGGTTGAGCAGCGTGAACAGGCCCAGGGTGATCGGGAACTTCTCGTCGTCGCTCAACATCACGTACGGCAGCAGGAAGTTGTTCCAGATCGCCACGAACTGGAAGAGGAAGATCGTCACCAGTCCTGGCAGCATCATCGGCAGCGCGACGGTGCGGAAGATCCGCCACTCGCCCGAGCCGTCCACCCGGGCCGCCTCCAGCAGTTCGTCGGGCACGGCCGCGGCGGCGTAGATCCTGGCCAGGTAGATGCCGTAGGGGGAGAGGACCAGCGGGAGCAGCACCGAGGGGTAGCTGTCGGTGAGTCGGACCTCGGCCAGCATCAGGTACTGCGGGATGGCCAGGATCACCGGCGGCATCAGCACGCCGGCGAGCAGCACCGAGAACACCGTCTCCCGGCCCCGGAAGCGGTAGACCGCGAGGCCGTAGCCGGCGAGCGCGGAGACCGCGCAGGACAGCAGCGCGCCGAGGCCGGCGTAGAGGCCCGAGTTGGCCATCCACCGCCAGTAGACGCCGTCCCGGTAGTCGGTCAGGTCGCCGATGTTGTCGAGCAGTCCGGTGCCGGGCGCGAACGTGAAGGTGGAGAACAGCTCGTCGCCCGCCTTGGTGGCGGCGACCAGCACCCAGGCGACGGGCAGCAGGCAGTACAGGGCGCCGAGCAGCAGCGCGGCGGTGGGCAGCAGGGCGATCCGGCGGGGCGTCCGGACGGTCGTCTGGCGGCTCATCTGGCGGCCTCCTCCTGGCGGTTACGGGAGTTGGCCACGCGCAGGAAGGCGAAAGAGAGCGCCAGCGTGACGACGGCGATGATCACGGCGGTCGCGGCCGCCGCGTGGATGTCGCCGCCGCGGAAGGCGTCCTGGTAGACCTTCATCATCGGGCTCCAGCTGGTCGGGATGCTGTTGGTGAGCGGCCGGAGGGTGGTCGGCTCGTTGAACACCTGGAGGGTGGCGATGACCGAGAAGAAGAAGGTGAGCACCAGGGCGGGCGCCAGCATCGGGATCTTGATCCGCAGCGCGGTTTGGAGCTGGGAGCAGCCGTCGAGGCGGGCCGCCTCGTAGACCTCGGCGGGGATGGCGCGCAGCGAGGTGTAGATCACGATCATGTTGAAGCCGGTGCCGCCCCAGACCGCGATGTTGGCCATCGCGACGTAGAGCGGGCCGCCGCTGAGCAGGTCGGGGGCCGGCAGCCCGACCGAGTCGAGCACGTGGTGCAGCGGGCTGACCGACGGCAGGTAGAGGAAGCCCCACAGCATGCCGGCGATGATCCCGGGCACGGCGTAGGGCAGGAAGATCACCAGCCGGCCGACCCGGCGGCCGCGCACCCGCTCGGCGTCGAGCAGCAGCGCGAACAGCAGGGCGAGGCCCAGCATCACCGGGATCACGATCAGGCCGTAGCCGAGCACCCGCAGGGCGCTGGCCAGCAGCTCGGAATCGCCCAGCGCGTCCGCGTAGTTGCCGAGGCCCGCCCACACCTCGGAGCGGGCGCCGCTGCCAAGGCCGAGGCCCTGGACCTCGATCCGGTGCAGGCTGAGCCAGATCGCGTAGCCGATGGGCAACGCGAAGAAGAGCAGGAAGAGCACGACGGCGGGGGCGAGGAAGGCGTATGGGGCGCGCCGCCGCGCCCCGTACGCCGAGCGGCGCCTGGTCACTCGGCCACCTGGAAGCCGTGCGACTCCATGTCCTCGACGGTGGCCTGCTGCATGGTGGCGAGCGCGGCGCCGAAGTCGCCGCGGCTCTGGGCGGCCTGGGCGAAGGCGTCGTTGAAGGTGGCGTAGGCGACGTTGACGTTCGGGCCCCAGGCGGCGGGCGCGGTGCCGGCGGCGATCTCGGCGGCCCGCTGGTAGAAGTCGGGCTGGTTCGCGAAGTAGGCCGGCGGCTCGGCGAGCGCCTCGCCGGTCTGGGCGGCGGTGGCGGCCGGGTAGATGCCGCCCTCCCTGACCAGGGCGGCCAGCGCCTCGGGGTCGGTGTTGAGCCAGCTGGCGAACTCGGCGGCGGCCGCCTGGTCCTCGGCGTCGTTGGTGACGGCGGTGCTCGAACCGCCCCAGCTGCCGGTGGCGTTCTCGCCCGCCGACCACTGGGGGAGCGGGGCCATCGCCCACAGACCCTCGGTGTCCGGGGCGGCGGTGGTGAGGGTGCCGGGGGCCCAGACGGCGCTGACCCAGCCGATCTGGGTGCCCTCGTTGAGCGCCTGGTTCCACGCCGGGGTGTACATCGGCTCGTTGCTGACGGCGTCCTCGGCGACCAGGCCGCCCCAGAACCCGGCGACCCGGCGGGTGGCCTCGTCGTCGATGGCGACCCGCCAGGTCTCGCCCTCGGTGGTCCACCACTGGGCGCCGGCCTGCTGGGCGAGGCCGGCGAACAGGCCGGCGTCGTTGGCCGAGAAGGTGGTCAGATAGGTGTCGGGCGCCGCCTCGCGGACCGCCCGCGCGGTGTCGGCGAACTCGTCCCAGGTGGTGGGGACGTCGAGGCCGTACTCCTCGAAGAGGTCCTGGCGGTAGTAGAACATCATCGGCCCGGAGTCCTGCGGCAGGGCGTAGACGGCGTCCGTGCCGAGGGTCACCTGCTGCCAGAGGCCGGGCGCGAACGCCTCGGCGACGTCCTCGACCTCGCCGGATATGTCGGCCAGCACGTCGTTGCTGACCAGGGTCGGGATGGCCTGGTACTCGGCCTGCACCAGGTCGGGCCCCTCGCCGGCCTGGGCGGCGGTGATGGTCCTGGTGACCAGGTCGTCGCCGCTCGCCTGCTTCGTGACGGTCACCTGGACGTCGGGGTTGGCCTCGTTCCAGATCTCGACGACGGCCTCCATGCCCGGCGCCCAGGCCCAGTAGGTGAGCTCGACGGGGCCCGAGCTCGAGGAGTCGTCGTCCGACGAGCCGCCGCCACAGGCGGTGGCGGCGACGGCCACCAGGGCGGTGGCGAGGCAGGGCACGAACGAGCGTGGGAACGGGGGCATCGCGTCCTCCGGGACATGAGGGCTCGGCTGTGAGCGTTCACAGTAGAGAAACCATTCCGACACTTGTCAATGGTTGTTGCTGTGCGGTTATGTTGGGGATATGCGGCCCGGCGGAGGCTGTGTACGTTCCCAGAGTGGCCCGGAAGCGGCCCGAGGAGAGTGGTCATGGACCGTCTCGCGTTCGGCGGAGACTACAACCCGGAACAGTGGCCGGAGGAGGTCTGGGACGAGGACGTCGCGCTCATGCGCGAGGCCGGGGTGACGCTCGTCAGCCTCGGGATCTTCTCCTGGGCCAGGCTCGAACCGGCCCCCGGCGAGTACGACTTCGACTGGCTCGACCGGATCATCGCCAAGCTGCACGACGCCGGCATCGGCGTCGACCTGGCCACCCCCACCGTGGTGCCGCCCGCCTGGTTCTACCGCGCCCACCCCGAGGCGCTCCCGGTCAGCCGGGAGGGCGTGCGCTGGGCCTTCGGCTCACGCGGCGCGATCTGCCACAGCTCGCCCGCCTACCAGGAGGCCGCGGCCCGCGTCGCCACCGCGCTCGGCGAACGGTACGGCCGGCACCCCGCCGTGCGGATGTGGCACGTGCACAACGAGTACGGCGTGCCCGTGCTCGAGTGCTACTGCGATATTTCGGCCGCCGACTTCCGCCGCTGGCTGCGCGAGCGCTACTCCGACCTCGCCGCGCTCAACGCCGCCTGGGGCACCGCCTTCTGGGGCCAGGGCTACGGCGACTGGGAGGAGATCCAGCCGCCCCGGCTCACCCCCACCGTCGCCAACCCGGCCATGCGGCTCGACTTCGCCCGCTTCGCCAGCGACAGCGCCCTGGCCAACTTCGTCCGCGAGCGCGACATCCTGCACGAGCTCTCGCCCGGCATCCCCGTCACCACCAACTTCATGGTCTCGCCCACCCAGTGCGACACCATCGACTACTGGAAGTGGGGCCGCGAGGTCGACATCGTCACCAACGACCACTACCTGGTGGCCGAGGAGGACCGCAACCACATCAACCTCGCCATGGCCGCCGACCTCACCCGCTCCGTCGCCGGCGGCCGGCCCTGGCTGCTCCTCGAACACTCCACAAGCGGCGTCAACTGGCAGGCCCGCGGCATCGCCAAGCGGCCAGGTGAGATGGCCCGCAACAGCCTCGGACACGTGGCCCGCGGCTCCGAGGGCGCCATGTTCTTCCAGTGGCGCGCCTCCCGCTCCGGCGCCGAGAAGTTCCACTCCGCGATGGTGCCCCACGCCGGCACCGACAGCCGCGTCTGGCGCGAGGTCGTCCAACTCGGCGCCGACATCGGCGCGTTGGCGCCACTGCGGGGCAGCCGCACGGTCGCCGACGTCGCCATGGTCTGGGACTGGGAGTCCTGGTGGGCGCAGCGCCTCGAGTGGCGGCCGAGCCAGGACCTCGACACCCGCGAGCGCGCCGAGTCCTTCTACGCGGCGCTCTACGACCGCCACCTCACCGTCGACTTCGTCCACCCGGAGGGCGACCTGACCGGCCGCCCGCTGGCCGTCGTCCCCGCGCTCTACCTCGCCACCGCGGCCGCCGGCGAGAACCTGCGCCGCTACGTCGAGGGCGGCGGCACCCTGCTCGTCTCCTACTTCTCCGGCATCGTCGACGCACACGACGCCGTCCACCCTGGGCCGCACCCCGGCGCGCTGCGCGACGTGCTCGGCCTGACCGTCGAGGAGTTCCAGCCGCTGCGCGCCGGCGAACGCGTCGCGCTGGCCGCCACCGACGGTCTCGGCCCCGCCCTCACCGGCGACGTCTGGGCCGAGACCCTGACCACCCGCGGCGCCGAGCCCGTCTGGCACTACACCGAGGGCCCGGCCGCCGGCCGCCCGGCCGTCACCCGGCACGCCCTCGGCGCCGGCACCGCCTGGTACGTCTCGTCCCGCCTCGGCCGGGACGACCTCGACCACGTCCTGGCCGCCGCCTCCGCGGACGCCGGCATCGCCCCGCGCGACGACCTGCCGCGCGACGTCGAACTGGTGCGGCGGCGCGGCGCGGACGGCGACTACCTCTTCGCCATCAACCACACCGCCACCGAGGCCAAGGTCGACCTGGCGGCGCACGGCACCGAACTGCTCACCGGGGAACGCGTGGCCGGCCGCCTCGTCGTCCCCGCCGGATCCGTGCGGGTGGTGCGACACCTCACCGAGTGAGGGCACGACCCGGCATATGTCACTCAGGCACTCATGGAAGGGACCCATGATGCGCAGACGAACCATCCTCCGGGCCGGCACGGCGGCCATCGCCGCGCCCGTCGCCTTAGGCGCCCTCGACACCGGCGCGGCCCAGGCCGCGCCGGTGCGGATCCAGGGCGTCGACCTGTCGTCGATCCCCAAGGGCGAGGCCCACGGCGCGGTCTTCCGCTACGCCAACGGCACCGCGGGCGACCCCGTCCGCATCCTCCAGGAGGGCGGCGCCAACTACGTCCGCCTCAAGGTCTGGGTCAACTCGCCCGACGGCTACCACGGCACACCCCAGCTCCTCGCCATGGCCCGCCGCGCCCAGGCCCTCGGCATGCGGACCCTGATCGACTTCCACTACTCCGACTCCTGGGCCGACCCCGGCCAGCAGACCAAGCCGGCCGCCTGGCGCAACCTGTCCTTCGCCGCGCTCCAACAGGCCGTCTACGACCACACCTACGACGTCCTCGCCGCGCTGCGCGCCCAGGGCACGCCGGCCGCCATGGCGCAGATCGGCAACGAGATCAACGGCGGCATGCTCTGGCCGGACGGCCGCTACACCAACTGGCCCCAGCTCGGCCGCCTGCTGACCGCCGGCGTCCAGGCGGCCAGGGCCGCGAGCCCCGGCATCCTGATCGCCCTCCACCTCGCCGAGGGCGGCGACAACGCCGGCACGGTGTGGTGGTTCGACAACGCGCGCGCCCAGGGCGTCTCGTTCGACGTCATCGCGCTGTCCTTCTACGGCTACTGGCACGGCACGTTGGACGACCTCCAGTTCAACATGAACGACGTCTCGGCGCGCTACGGGAAGGACGTGCTGGTCGCCGAGACCGCCTACCCCTTCAGGACCGACAGCAAGGACTCCCACCCGCAGATCATCACGGCCCAGGAACCGGTGCCGGGCCTGCCGGCCATCCCCGAGGGCCAGTTGCAGTGGATGCGGTCGATCACCACGGTGGTCTCGCGGGTGCCGAACGGTCGCGGCCTCGGCGTCTTCTACTGGGAACCGGCGTGGACGGCCGTGACGGGTAACGGGTGGGACCCGTACGACCCGAGGTCGGGCAACGCGTGGGAGAACCAGGCCCTCTTCGACTACGACAACCGCGCGCTGCCGGCCGCTACTTGGCGCTGACGGTTCTCCCCCACCCACCCGCCCTTTCGTTCCGCGCTCCGCGCGGGCCCTGACCGGGCGGCTTCGCCGCCATGGTCGGGGGCCCCGGCGGGCCGGGCCGGCCTGCGGCGGCGCCGCGCCCACCCACCCGCCCTTGGCGGTGGCCTTGCGCGGCGCAGCCGCCTTCGGCCCCGGCCGGGGCCCCCACCGCGCGAAGCGCGAAAAGGGGCGGGTGGGTGGGGGAAACCCCGCGCGGAGCGCGGGGCACCCGCCCCGTCCCGGCGGCGCAGCCGCCTTCGGCCCCGGCCGGGGCCCCCATCCGCGCGAAGCGCGGAAAGGGGGCGGGTGATGCCGGCGGCCACCATCGCCACGTCGGC